>DCIZ01000110.1:0-13511 GCA_002317305.1 Campylobacter sp. UBA1713 | reverse complement strand
GTTTTTAGAGATGCCCTAAATTTACCACAAAAAAGCGTAAAAAAATGTAACTTTGTTACACTTTCTTTGCGATTTCTTTGCGATTTCTTTGTGATTACGCCAAACAAATTTACCCAAAAAGCAAGAATCCCACACCAACGCGGTTTGTGTGTTTGTCGTAGTCTATCATGCTTTCGCCACGCCCGTTGAAGTATTGGACGTAGCCGTAAAAACCGCTAGAAAAGAGCGGAAAGACCCACTCGAGCTGAATCGAATTTTTCGCCTGTCTGCCCACACGCAAATTTGAAGTCCACTTGCCACCGAGAATCTGCCGTTTGAAGCGGTAGTAAAAGTCCAGCTCGCCACGCCCTTTGTAGTGCGAGATGCGTGGATTGTCGTCCTCTTTTTCTGGCACACGCCACCAAATTTTTGGCGATATAATGAAGCTTTGTGTGATGAAATTTGCACGCAAATAGACCCGATTCCACGAGCGCGAAAATTCGCCGTCCTTGCCGTTTGACTCATGCAAAAAGCCCAGCTGAATGCCGTCAAGCGACTTTACACGCTCAAAAGGCACGTTTAAAAAGAGTTCTGGCTGGTAGTTACTTTCGCGAAAAGGCGCAGAAGCTGCCAAAGTTTGCCACCACGAAGTTTGTGTATAGCCAAAAAATAGTGTCAAATTTAGCGGCGTAACATCTGTAAAAAGTGCTTTTTTTAAGCTAAACTGAAATTTAGATTCGGCGTGGCGACGGTTATCGTGCGTTTTTTTGGCGTATGTTATAGGTAAAAAATAATTTTGATATAGCGATGAGATGTGAAAAAACTCACTCACGCCAAAAGGCTTTGTAAAATTCGCCACATTTGCAAAAAGCGAAGAGCAAAAAATGGCACTAAAAGTCAGCGAAAATAGCAGTTTTTTCATGTAGTTTCCTTAGATCGTCAGGCGTGTTTGCGTTTAAAAACTCTTCGTTTTGTGAGAAATTTACCACTTTTGTGGCACAAAATTTATGCAGCGCGCCCACTTTGTAGACACCTTGCGAGATGAGCGAAAGAGCGACTGGCGAGACACTTGGGTCGTAAAAGCCGCAAAGCCAGTGTGTATGTCCGCCACTTGAAGCAACGCAAATTTTGTTTTTTTGTAAATTTGCGTAAAGCGTGGAGATGGTTTGGCTAGAAACTAGCGGCGTGTCTACAGCTATCACAAAAACTGGCGTGGTAAAGTAGCGCTCAAGAGTAGCCAAAGCACAAAGCGGCGTTTGGGCGTCAAAGGCGTCTTTTACGAGTGGCAAATTTGCAAATTTGGCAAATTTTTCATCTTTTGTGCTGACAAAAACGTGGTCAAAAATGTGGTTAAGTCTTGAAAAAAGAAAATGTGTAAGCGTTTTGTGTGCGTAAAATGGAAGGAGTGCTTTGTCTGTGCCCATGCGAGAACTCTTCCCGCCAGCTAAAATGAGTGCGTTTTTCATGATGTATCCAATGAATTCAAAAGCAGGCAAATTCACAAAAAAGCAAATTTGCCCGCAAAATTTTCACGCAAAAAAACTTCACGCAAAAAAACAAGAATCACTACTCTACATAAGTTAGCTTAATGACTACACGGCGGTTTTTCGCACGTCCGTTTGCGTTTGCGTTGCTAGCGACTGGATTTGACGAGCCAAGTCCAGCAGTCGTAAAGCGCGCGCTATCTACGCCTTGATTTGCCAAATAGTTAGCCACATTTTGCGCTCTTTGTGCTGAAAGCTCTTTGTTTGTCGCCGCTTTGCCCGTGTTGTCTGTGTAGCCAGTTACAGAGATTTTGGTCTTGTCATATTCTTTGAAAACTTTCGCTACTGAATTTAAAACCGCGTTAAAGTCAGAATTTATGTCAGCTTTGCCAGAAGCAAAAGTTATGTCGCCCGGCATGTTTAGCGTGATGGTGTTGTCTGCGTTTTTTGTTACGCTAACGCCAGTTGATTTTAACTCGTCAGCTAGCTTTTTGTTTTGGTAGTCCATGTAAGCACCTACGCCACCGCCGACCACCGCACCAGCCGCAAGACCAGTAATGATGCCTTTTGTGCGATCTTTTTTCGAGCTAGAAAGCGCGCCAACGCCCGCACCTACTGCAGCGCCGATGCCCGCGCCGATGGTTGTTTTGCCTACTTGACTTTCGCCTGTGTAGGCGTTTGTCGCACATCCGCTAAAAAGTAGCGCAGCTGCTGCTGCAAAAGAGAGGATAAATTTCATTTACGCTCCTTTTATTTTGCCGCCGCGCTGTTTAGCAAAATTTGAACGCCAGTTTGGACTT
Organism: Campylobacter sp. UBA1713; assembly: GCA_002317305.1. Taxonomy (GTDB): domain Bacteria; phylum Campylobacterota; class Campylobacteria; order Campylobacterales; family Campylobacteraceae; genus Campylobacter. The sequence goes on along the minus strand of DCIZ01000110.1, from coordinate 11,248 downwards.
TGTTGTCCGAAGTTGCCAAATTTGCCACGTCTGTTAGGCTAACACCTTTGCTAGAAAGGTAGTTTGTAACTTTTTTTGTCGCTGTGCTTGCACTTCCTAGTTTGCCGACAGAGACAGATGTGTTTGTCGCTGTTGCCGCTGCTGCTACGGCGTTAAGTGCTGTTTTTGCGTTTGCTGTCAAAGCGCCGTTTTTAACCACGCCGTTAGCTGGCAAAGTGATCAAAGTGCCCGCTGTTGTTGAGCTAACTACGCCGTTTACTTTGCTAACCGCTTTTGTAACGGCGTTGTCGCCAGCAAGTGAGCTAATAGCTGCTGCTTGTGCGATGGTGCTTTGTGCGTTTGCCGCTGCGTTTGAGACTGCCTCGCCTGTTGTTGAACAAGCGCTAAAAACGAGTGCAGCTACTGCTGCTGAAACTACTAGTAATTTTTTCATCACTAAAACTCCTGTTAAAAAATTTCACAAATTGTAACAAATTTAAGCTTTAAAAAAGTTTTAAATTTAAATTTAAGTAGAGATAAAAGTTATAAAAGTCAAATTTAAAAAGCAAAAAAAAGCAAACCCCCTCCTTTACGGAGGAAGTCACCGAATGAAAAAAGAGTTAAAATTTATTTGATAACGATCTCAACTCTTCTGTTCTCTTTTGATTTGCCATTCTCGTCAATGAAGTTAGACGCACCGCCACCGATAGCCTCAGTTACATTTACGCCCTCTTTTACTAGATAAGCACAAACAGCATTTGCTCTAACAGTAGAAAGCTTTTTGTTTGTGTTTGCTGAGCCGTAGTTGTCTGTGTAAGATGCTACTGTAACAGTTGAGTTGCCAGCTTTTGCTGCTTCTGCAACACTCTTTAGCGCAGTTTTTGCTTTTGTGCTAAGTTTGCTACCAGCTAGGAAAGTTTTTGCGTTTGGAAGTGTAACTTTTACAGTTCCGTTCTCAGCAACAACTTGACCGCCCGCTTTTGTAACCGCATCAGTCAAAGCTGCAGTGCTTTGAACTGCTGTTTTTGTAACACTCTCTGTCGCTGGTGCTACAGTAGTTGTAGCCGCGTTTGCCTCTGGCTCTGTGCTTGTAGTAGTTGAACAAGCAGAAAACAACAATGCAGCAGCAGCTGCAGAAACGATAAGTAATTTTTTCATCACTATCTCCTTAAAAAATTTACGAAACGAGATTTTACTATAATCTAACTTAATTCAAAGTAAAGTGTAAAAATTCTCGCACTTTTTAGATGAATTTTTTCAGCTAAATTTGAAATTTGCAAATTTTTAGGAGGTTTTTTAAGCGAATTTCGGAGTTACATTAAAGTGTTATTTTAAGGCGTTTTTTAAATATCCACGCCAAATTTTGAAAAGTCCACAAAAGTGTAATAATTAAACTTTTATCTACATTTTATTTATTTTTAAGTTAAGCGGTTGTATAATTCCGCCCAGTAAAAGAAAGGCGCGGTTGTATAACCCTCTTGTTTTTTTGTTTTCATCATGTCTTCCACCGAAAGACTAAAATCCTTTTTGTTTATATAAAGATGTGGTTCGCGTCAAAGCTTTTACTCTCCTTTTATAAAAAGCCGGTCTCACCAACCGGCTACTTCTTTTTTTTGATAAATTCCAAATTTTAAAGGTAAAATCTATGAAAATTCGTGTGTTTCTCTCAAATAACGAAATTATTACGCTCTTTGACGAGCGTGAAGTAGAAGAAATTTGTTTTTGTGTTAGACCAAAAAATGACAAAATAGAGATTTTGGTGTTTGAAGATGTGGGTTTTTTGTGCGAAGGCGAGCTTGTTGAAAATGTCCATTTGGCTAGAATTTTATCACAAAACGACTATATAAATCTCGTCATTTCAGAGAGTGTTTGCTTAAACGGCGTTGAGATTGTAACGAAAGTGGCTAGTTTTAGCACGTTTAAGCCAAATTTAAGTTTGTTGAAAAATGAGACAAAAAATGCTACAAAAGTGTCGAAAGTGAGCACAAGTAGCCACGAATATTTTAACAAAAATTCACAAAAAACAAAAACCATAGACGAGCTTCCGCCCGAACTGGCTGGGCTAAATTTGAAAGAGTGGAAAGGAAAGTCAAACGGACTAAAACGGATGCTTGAGAGTTCTGAGTGATGTGGGTTTGGGGGTAGGATTTGGGATTGTTGCGATTATACAGAATCGTTAAACCAAACGCCGCATTCCGCCTTCCGTTTTCCGCATTCTGCACTCCGCACTCCACTATCTAAAACAACAACGCCAAAAGCGTCAGCGCCAGCACGGGCGGTGTCATCACCAGCCCAAATTTGCAAAACTCCCACACGCCCACTTTCACGCCGCCTTTTGCCAGCACGTAAAGCCACAAAAGTGTCGCCAGCGACCCGACAGGCGTTAGCTTTGTGCCTACATTTACGCCTACCAAATTTGCCGCCACTAGCTTTTGGCTCGCCTCCGCCCCAAGCGTAAGATTCAGCACCAAGTCAGCAGGCAGGTTGTTTGCAACGCTACTCAAAAGCGCCGCCAAACCACCCACGCCAAAGACCGCCCACGCCTCGCCCTTTTCCACCAAAAACGCCACCACGCCAGCCAAGCCGTCCAGCGCACCGCTATTTTTTAGCCCAAAAACCACCACAAAAAGCCCAAGCGAGAAAAAAACCACGCCCCACGGCGCATCTTTTAACGCCTCTTTTAGCCCAAAAGCACCACGCAAAGCCCCGCCCAAAACCGCCAAAACGCCGCCGCCAAAAGCGACAAAACTCACGCGAATTTCACAAAAAAAACAGACCAAAAGCAAAGCCAAAAAGCCCCACGCAAATTTAAAAAGTAGCACATCTTTTACCACAAACTCTTTTGTTTCACACGCAAAACGCCCCGTTACTACGCCACGCCCCACCACCAAAGCCACCGCGATGCTAGCCACCACAGCGACCAAAAACGGCAACCAAAACAGCTGAAAATACTCCGTAAAACCCAGCCCAAAAAAGCCAGCGGTGATGATGTTTGTGAGGTTTGAAAAGACAAAAGGCAGGCTGGCAGCATCGGCAACAAAGCCCACGCTAAGCAAGAAAAAGACGCTAAATTCACGCTTTAAGCCCAAAATTCGAATTTGGTTTAAGATGATGGGCGTTAAGATGAGTGCGGCTGAGTCGTTTGCAAAAAATGCAGAAACAAGTGCGGTCAGCAGAAGCGAATTTACAAAAAGCAGCCTAACTGAACCGCCACAAAGTGCTATGATGCGGCACGCACACCAGCCAAAAAAGCCGATGCGTTCTAGCGTGATGCTGAGTAAAATGATGCCCACAAACGCCACGCTTGCGTCCCACGTTAGCAAAAAAACCTCACGCACGTCGCTTGTGCTCACAACACCAGTTAGCAAAGCTACACCCGCGCCCAAACACGCCCAAAAGCCTACGCCCACGCCAAAAGGACGCACCAAAACGCACGCCAAAGTGGCTACAAAAATCAAAACTGCTACTATCATGTTTTTTTCTTTTATTTATAAATTTTTTGATATTTTTTTCGCTATATGATTTATTTTGCGCTCCGCACTTTTAACGCATTTTTGGCGTTTTGTTTCTCAGCTCAAAGTAAAATTTACGCAAACTTCGCCACTCTTTTTGCTCCATTTTGTAGTAGATAAAGCCCAAATACCAAAGAATCTGCTCACAGCTCACGCCGCGACTCTTTGCGTAACTCTCTAAAACAAAACGTGGAATTTTTACCTTTTTTCGCACAAATTTTTTCGCCAAGCGTTCTAGCTTTTCGCACCGCCCGTTTAGCGTTAGAATCCCAAAAACAAAAGGGAGTTTGTGCCGCTTTTTCCACTCATTTGCGAGGTCAAAAAACGCCTCTTCGCCCTCGCTTAAAAGCGCCTTTAAAGCGCGGTCGCCTATGAGCACTTCGCCGTTTAAGCCCAGAAGCCTCGCAAGTGCGTTTGACGTGCGGCTAGCGGGGTCAAATTTGAGTGGCGAATTTTTACGCACCAGCACAGATTTTACATCGCCAAAAGCGCAAATGCCTAGCCCAACTCGCCTAAAACGTGGCAAATTTGCCTCCACGCTAGAGATGACAGCTGCATCTACTCGCCTCTTTTTTAGCTCGCCGCAAAGCTTGCTCGGCACGCCTTTTTTCCACTCTATGGCAGCTTTTTGGCTACTTTGCAAATTTGTGCCTTTTAGAAACACGTGAAACGGAAGTAAATTTAGGTAGTCTATCTTGCCAAAAATCATGTCGCATCCTTTTAAAACTCACGCTCTATCATCGCTTTTGCTATCTCTTTTAGCTCACTTGACCCCGCCAAACTCACCGCCTTTTCGCCAAATTCACGCGCCTTTTTGACCGCCTTTTCTAGCGCGCCCGTTTCACGAAACTTTTCACGTAGCCAAATTTGCTCTTCTAAACACAAAGGTTTTTTGAAAAACGAGAGTAGTTTTGCCTGCGCTTGCTCCTCTCCACGCTCGCCCAAACGCTCAAACAAATATATGTAAGGCAGTGTAGTTTTCCCCTCCGCAAAGTCGTTAAACGCTGGTTTGCCTAGCTTTGCGGCGTCTTGTGTAACGTCTAGCACGTCATCTATCACCTGAAAAGCAAGCCCTAAATTTTTGCCGTAAGCCGCAAACCGCTCCACTTCGCTTTCGTCAAACCCCGCCAGCAAAGCAGCAGCGTGCGCGCTGGCTTCCATCAAAACCGCCGTTTTGTTGTGAATCATCTCAAAATATCGCGCCTCGTCGGCGTTAAAACTCTCGCTTAAAAAGACATCTTGCATCTCGCCTACGCTCAAAGAACAAACCGCCTTTGAGACCACGCTAGCCAAATTTGCCCCCAAAGCACACGCCTCCACAAACGCCTTTGAGTATAGCACGTCGCCTAGCATGATGGCGGTTTTGTCGCCATGGGTTGCGTTTATGCTAGCGCGTCCGCGTCTGGTTTTTGCCTTGTCTATGACATCGTCATGAAGTAGGCTTGCTGCCTGAATGAGCTCGACAATCGCACAAAGTCGCACGGCGTTTTCGCTTTTGCCCGCCACTTTTAAAATGAGCTTTGAGCGCAGCATCTTGCCACTGCTCATTTGGCTAAAAAGCTCGCTGACTTTTTCGTAGCCGACCTCGCTCACAAAGTCGTTCATTTTTTGTAAAATTTCGTTCATCTTTTTCTCCTTAGATTCTTCCGAATTTTTCTATGCGTTTTTTTATGTTTCGCACTCTAAACCAAAGCGAAAAGGCTTTTAGACGCCCTTTTAGTCCGCCGTTTTTCACACGCCAAAGTGTCTCAAAAACCGCCCGTCCGACTTCGCTAGCGGTGTTGTAAATTTCGCTATTTGGCTCGTCAAGCGTCTTAAAACACGCCGCCAAATTTGTTTCACGAGCAAAACGAAAAGTGGCAAAAGGCAAGCCAAAAATGCCACGCCATGAGCCAAACTCTCGCAAAACAAAAAGACCAAATTTGACCTCAAAACGCATCTTTGGCTCTTTTAAAAGCCCGCCAAAAACTGGCGTTTCTCTCGCCTCTCGCCACCACTTTTGCCCGACAAATTCGCCACGAAAAAACGCCACAAAAGCGTTTTGCCACGGCTTTTTGTCCGCGTGTAAAAAGTGCACGAGTCGCAAATTTGACGCAGCGCTTAAAAGCTCGCTTTGTGTGTAATTTACGTAAAATTTACGCCGCACATCACGTGCGATGGGGTAAAAAAAGGCACTCGCAAAAAAATTCCACTCAAAAGGCAAAATTTTCACACGCGACTTTAAAACGGCGTTTAACGCGTCTTGGTCGTGAAAGACTAGTCGGTAGTTTTGCACTATGTGTAGCAGTTGCTCCTCTACTCGCTCCTCGCGCCACTTTTTTAGGTCTATTAGCAAAACGCCGGCGTTAAAGTAGCTAGCGTTAAATTTGATTCTTGGTAAATTTGGGCTCAAAGGTGCTAAAAATTCGCGCGAGCGTTTGGCGTTTTCACGCACAGCCGCACAAAGTGCGCCTTCTAAATTTGTCTCAAAAAGCGGCGAAATGTCGCCCGTGCAAAGCATGTCTGTGTCGAGGTAGAGACAAGTGGCGACTTCTGGCGGCAAAACGCGTGAGAGAAAGAGGCGAAAGTAGGTAGCTTTGTTGCCGTTGAGTGAAGGCAGCGCATCGAGCGAAGTGGTGTCGATGGTGCAAATGTTTAGCGTGTGAGGTGCTATGGCTTCGCCGAATTTTTGTAGTGCGTCTGTTGTTTTTGTGCTAAAGCTATTTGTGATGATGTAAAAAGCAAATTTGCCTGTTGAGTTTTTGACAACAGAATGCACCAAAACTGCTGCGTAACGAGCGTAATTTTCGTTACAGCTTAGGACAATATGTTTCAAATTTGACTCCTAACTTTTGCTGAAACGAAGCGCCACCAAAGATGCTTTTTACGGCGGTGTAGCCGTTTTGTGCTAAAAGTTCGGCGGCGCGTTTTGAGCGTCTGCCTGTGCCACACATGAGGAAAATGGTGTCGTTTTTTGCAAAAAGTGTGCGAATTTTTGGTAGAAAAAGCGGGCTTAAGACATGCGCCCTGCTTTCAAATGTAACCAAATTTGAGTCTTTTAAAACGCCGTAACTCATCCACTCGCTCACACGCCTAAGATCTACGACTTTGCTGTGGTCTATGCCGCTTAAATTTACACTCTCTACCATTTTTTGCCTTTTTTTGTCTGAATTTAGCTAAAAATTGGTTAAGTTTTGATAAATTTGCGTTTTTACATTTTTAGGAGAGAAAAATGAGCGAGAAAGTTACCATTCAAAAACTTCAAAAGATGAAACAAAAGGGCGAAAAGATCGCCATGATAACCGCTTATGATGCGCTTTTTGCACGGCTTTTTGACGACTACGCCGACATGGTTTTAGTCGGCGACAGCCTAAACATGAGCTTTGGGGGCAAAAACGAGACGGTGGGACTGAGCGTAAAGCAGATGATCTACCACGCAAAAGCGGTAAAAAGCGCGCTGACAAAGCCTTTTTTTGTCGTGGACATGCCTTTTGGTAGCACGGTTACGCCAGAAGTTACGCTAAAAAACGCACTAGAAATTTACGTAAAAACGGGCTGCGATGCGGTAAAAATAGAAGGCGGCGAGGAGATGGCTGAAACCATCGAGATGCTAACAAAAAACGGCATAGCGGTCATGGGGCACGTGGGGCTTTTGCCACAAAAGATGCGACTTGAGGGCGGCTTTCGTGTAAAAGGACGAAGTGAGAGTGGCGCAAAACAGCTAAAACAAGATGTGCTGGCTTTGCGAGATGCGGGCGTAAAAACGCTGGTCGTGGAGGGCTTGGTAAGTAGCGCGGTGAGCGAAGTGGTGGCGGTCGAGGGCGTCATTAGCATCGGCATCGGCGCTGGGGCAAAGACGGACGGGCAGGTGCTGGTGTGGAGCGATTTGCTGGGATTTTTTGAGGGGTTTAAGCCTAAATTTGTCAAACGCTACATGGAGGGCAGCACGCTTGTGCGGGAGGCGGTGGCGCGCTACGTGAGCGAGGTAAAAAGCGGCGTTTTTCCGTCAAGCGAATTTGAGTATTTGGAGTGAAATATGAGTTTAGAAGAGATCTTAAATTTAAAGATGAACGAGAAAAGCACTTCGCAAAATTTGGCACTTTTTGCCGATCCTTTGCAGGTGGCGGCGACTTTAAATTCGCCAAAAAAGGCGCTCATGTGTGCGCTTTTTTCCTACGGCAACGCGCGCTTGATAGTTCGTTTTTTGCGCTCACTAGACTTTTCGCTTTTGGAGGCGAGTGAGGCAGAAATTCGCCGTGAAGTGCGGGCACAAAAGTGGCTTTACAGATTCCAGACAAACGAAGATGTGGCGGAGATTTTTGTCATATTTTCGCGGCTTTGCGAGGCGGGTTTAGAGGGGCTGGTGGCGGAGGGTTTGCAAAAAAGCGGGCGGATGGTGGATGGCGTAAATTTGCTTTTGCGTGAGTTGCGCTCATGTGCTGGCGTTTTGCGTGGCGACAAGATGAGCGACGGGCTGGCGTTTTTTCTAGGCGCGCCTTTTGAGGAGTCGCCAAAAAGCCCGTTTAAGCGCGTTTTCATGTGGCTTCGCTGGATGGTAAGAGATGCGCAAATAGACCTCGGGCTTTTTAAAAATTTGCCAAAAAGCAAGCTCATTTTGCCTTTGGACGTTCACACGCATCGCGTTTGTCTTGCGCTGGGGCTTTGTGGTAGAAAGAGCTACGACTACAAAGCTGCAGAGCTCATTACGCAAAATTTGGCACGCTTTGACCCGCTAGATCCTGTCAAATTTGACTTTGCGCTTTATAGGATAGGGCAGAGTGGCGAGTTAGAGCGGACTTTGGCAATGCTGGAGCGGTGAAGTTTAAAGGAGTTAAGGAGAAAAACCAGAGAGCGAAAGCCCCACACGCTCGGTGGTTTGTAATATTTTGTAATATAAAATAGCAAAACAAAGCAAAATTTAAGTGGGGCTTCGCTACAATGTGAATTGGAATTGGTATTAAATTATGTTGAGCTGTTTGAGCAGTTCAACAATATTTTTTGCGAGTATGCTAACTTTTAGCAGGAACTCTACAAATTTGCTTATCTTCTGAAAAAATTTTTTCATCTCTTTAGCTACCTTTCTCAAAACACCGAGCGGCAACTACCTCGTAATGCTAAAATTTATTATATCGAAAGAAACTTAAAATTTGTTTTAAAAAGAAAAAAAGAGAAAAACCAGAGAGCGAAAGCTCCACACGCTCGGTGGTTTGTAATATTTTGTAATATAAAATAGCAAAACAAAGCAAAATTTAAGTGGGGCTTCGCTACAATGCTGTTGGTTTTATTGGAGAATATTGAGCCGTTTTAGCAGTTCAATAATTCTCTCTGCGAGTTTGCAAATTTTCAGCAAGACATCGACAGCAGTGTTTATCATCTGTAGAAATTTCTTCATACTTTCAGCCACCTTTCCCAAAACACCGAGCGGCAACTACCTCGTAATGCTAAAATTTATTATATCGAAAGAAACTTAAAATTTGTTTTAAAAAGAGAGAAAAACTAGAGAGCGAAAGCTGCGCACTTATGTGGTTTTTTAAATTTAAAGAGATCTTATAAAACTAGTTTGGCTCAGTTTTTAGAGTTGCCCTTAGCAAATTTTCGCTATAATCCCGCCAAAAAAACAGACAAAAAAGGAACGCTCATGATGGAGTTTACAGAGGACGCCGTCCAAAAACGCATCATAAAAACAGCACTTGTCGGCATCGCAATGAATTTGGCACTCGGTGGTGCAAAAATAGCCCTCGCCATCGCCTCAAATTCGCTTGCGCTCATCAGCGATGCCACAAACAACATAGCAGACTCATGCTCGAATCTCATAGCCATTTTAGGCACAAAACTCGCCGCAAAAATGCCAGACGAAAACCACCCTTACGGCTACGGACGCGCCGAATACATAGGCGGGCTAGTGGTTTCTGTCTTCGTTCTAGCGCTTGGAATCGAATTTTTGCGTGCATCGTTTGGGCGAATTTTTGCCCCCGAAGAGACCACGTTTAGCCCTTTTATGCTAGCGTTTTTGCTACTCGCTATTTTGTGTAAATTTGCCCTCGTGCAACTATACAAAAAGACCAGCAAAGAGACAAATTCCACCACGCTAAAAGCCATCAGCAAAGAGGCGCTTGGCGATGTCGTCATCTCGTGTGTCATACTCGCATCGGCTTTTGCAAATTTGCTTTTTGGCGTGCTAATAGACGCTTACGTGGGCGTGCTAGCAAGCCTTTTCATCATCGCAAACGGCGTGCTACTCATAAAAGAAACCTTTGACAAAATCATAGGACAGCGTGTAGAAAAAGATGTGAGCGAGACCATCTATGCCGCCATAAACGAGTGCCCGCTTGTGCGTGCCAGCTACGACCTCATCTTGCACAACTACGGCTCGGGGCGTTTTACGGGCTCGGTAAATGTAGAAGTAGACGAGCACGTGCGGCTCAGCACAGTAACCCAAACGCTAAACAAACTTCAAGTAGACATCTACTCACGTTTTCGCGTATATCTGGTCTTTGGGATTTATGCGGTAAATTTAGGTCAGCTAGATACAAAAGCGTGCGTTTGGCGGAGCATCGCCGACATAAAAGGTGTCCAAAGCATGCACGGCTTTTTCATAGACCCACGCGAAAAGACGATGCGGTTTGACGTCATAGTAGACTTTAAAGAGCGCGACATAGAGAGTTTAAGAGGGCGGATTTTGGAGGCGGTTTTGGAAAAATTTGACAAATACGAGATATTTGTCGTCATTGACAAAGAATTTGTGTAAGGGCAAGAGAGGAAAAGATGTTAAACGAACAGGCGAGATTCTTTTTAAAAGAAAATTTTTGCGACAAATTTGCGTTTGATGCTGAAACGCTTCATGAAATTTACACAAAAACGCAAATTTTAACGCTCCAAAAAGAGCAAAATTTTTACGCAGGCGAAGGATGTGCGGGTTTTGTGCTGGTGAAAAGTGGCGTTTTGCGAGCGTTTTTAAGTCCAGACGGCGTAAGGCAGATAACCATCTTTGAGCTAAAAGCGCGTGATGCGTGTGCACTTTGCGACAGTTGCCGAAGTAGCGTAGCAGCACAAGGCGTAGTGGTAGAGGCGCGTCAAAAAAGCGAACTTTTGCTCGTGCCGCAGGTGCTTTTTGAGCGACTAAAAGCCGACCCAGAAGTGCTAAAATTTACGCTTTCTCTTGTGAGTGAGCGTTTTGCTAGCGTGGCAGGCGCGTTGCTAGAGGCGCTATTTTTGCCTTTGGAGGTGCGTGTTTTGAGGCATTTGCGCGAGTTGTCAGATGTGGGCAGAAGTGAGTGCGAAGTCGCACAAGTCGCACAAGTCGCCCAAGTCGCCATAACGCACGAAGCGCTTGCTCGTGAGCTAGGAAGTGCTCGTGTGGCGGTTAGTCGCGTCTTAAAAACGCTAGAGAAAAACGGCGACATAGCCCAAAAACGTGGAAAAATTTTGTTGTTAAACGGGAATTTGTAAATTTGAGTTTGTAGATTTTAAAAGCTTGCTGGCAATCCTCACTCGTGCCTAGCATAAAATAAGATGATGGAATAAGGTAAAGTTAAGTGAGGATATGCTAATATTTACTTAATCGATTGTTTTAGTTTTGTTGATTAGCTATAGCTTTTTCAACAAAACAACTATTTCCAAAGCCAAAACTATAATTTTCATTATACATTTTAACTCTTCCATGGCGTTCAACTACCTTTCTTTCGATGCATAGCATGACTAGCCTTAAACCAAACGGCATTTTAACGACATTTTGCTAAATTTAAGCTTTAACAAATAAAGGGCATCTCTAAAAACTA
>DCIZ01000157.1 GCA_002317305.1 Campylobacter sp. UBA1713 | reverse complement strand
TTTTTGCTTTGCAAAAAGCGCTTCGCTTGTTTTGACCTTTTACTCGCTCAAAGGGCGGGGGATTCTTCGGGCTGAAGCCCTCAGAATGACGGCGGTCTGTTTTTGCTTTTTGTGAATTTGCAGATTCTGCTCGCTAAAATTTCAGCAAATTCTTTTGTCTAAATTTACACAAATTTACCCATCGTAACCTTTATAGCCCAGCCCGTCATCGCTTATGTAGTAACCGCCGTCATCGCTGTCATCGCCAAAGTCGCTACTTTCGCCATCACGCCCATCAAAGTCATCATTGCACTCATCGCTGTAGTCGCCATCATCGCCAACTTTTGAGCCACCGCTAGCAAACCTAGTAGTATCGCCAGTTAAATTTACATTTTCGCCATCCTCGCCACCAAAAACCCTAACAAGTTCGCCAACCTCAACGCCTATAGAAGCCGCCAAGTCCGCCAACACATCAAACTCACCCTCTCTTACAAGCGACTCTAGAATCTGTGTCATCACCTCTGAAACGCCTATGTCAGCCGCCTTTCTCGCCTCCTCTGCCTGCCTTTTCTCCTCGCGTTGTTTTATGATGTAAGCTGCTTGCGTCATGTAGCCTCGCCCGAGTGCTTTTACGCTTTGCACCTCGTCGCCTTTTAGCGTAAAATTCACCTCCTGCCCTACTAGGTCTTATAGTCTCGTGCCACGTGCTACGCCACCAGTTACATCGCTTAAAGCAAATTTAAAGCGATTGCCTAGTCCGTCTATGATGCACACCTGCCCATCTACTAGCATAACATATCCTGCGCAAAGAATTCCACCCATTTGTTTTTCTCCTGTTAGTTTTACAAGCCTCTTTTTGCGATGTTAAACGTCGCTATCTTGTCGTTTGTGTCTAGCGCGGCAAAGTCGCCAGCGTTGTTTTTGTTGTTAAAACCGCATCCAGCGCATTCAAAAACTCCGTCTTTTTTATCTGTCTTATATTTGGAATTATTATTTTCATACGCATCTTTGCCACACGCTGGACACAAACGACTTGTTTTGTCTTTATCTACAAATTTAATAATACCAAACTGCAAAATCAAATCACTTTCAACGTTTTCATTTTTTTCACCTTCTCTTAGTTTAATAAGCTCACTTATCGGCGGCGTTAAACACTTACTTTGAAATTTGCGGTAAAGTGCTAGCTCAAGCGGACGCGTAATGTCGCCTTCAAATTTAAGCCTATGATTTCCCTCTATCTCGCTCTGTTTTAAATTTTCCAGCACAACAAAACCAGAAAATTCTTTATGCAAAAAGCTAATCACGCCCACCATATTTGCCACAAGATTCGCACGCGTTTTGTTTATGTTATCTTCTAGCCTTGCATCGTCAAGTCTTTGTTTTTCGTGAAATTCGAAAATTTCGTTTTTTATCTCATCGTATGGTCGAACTATTTCATACTTATTGTTATAATAAAAAATCACATTGCTACCAAACAAAATATTGTCGTCATTGTCGTATTCAATTTTAAGCGTTGGATCTTTTTTCAGCTTAGCCGAAATTTTCCGCTTTGCGTTTAAAATTTTTAAATTTAGGTGCGTGCTAAAGTCGCCGTTTAAAATTATCTTTCCGCAGATGACTTTTGCCGTAGTCAAGTCCAGCGCACAAACGCTTTTGCGCTTAAAAAGCTCGCTAAAACTCCTTTCAAACTCCTCTTTCGTAGCGTTAAAGGTCTTTTTATACAAAGACTCGTTTAAAAAATACGATGGATTCTTTATGAGTTTGTATGGCTCGTCTCGCCGTGTGCCATCTTTGTAAAAACCAAATTTTTCAAAACCTAACTTCTCGTTGCAAATTTCATTCTCGTTGCAAATTTCATAAACGTCAAAATTTACTGGTTTTTTGTTTTTGTCTATCAAACAAAGCAAAGCCAAATCTTTCGTGCCCACATCGATGCCAAAAGCGTATTCGCTACTTTTAAAATTCTCGTTAAACTTTTTCACCGCTTCGCCTTTGTTTTGTACATCTTTAAAAGCCAAATTTATCGCTTCGTTGTGAGCGTTTTGCGTAAAGTTTAACGCAAGTGTAAACTGCGGATGCAAGTAACGATTCTTTTTGTTAGGGTCAAATTTGTCGCTTTGTTCGGCGTATTTTTCGACTCTGCTCGGACGCGCCTCACGCCACATAACTTTCAGTTCAGGATTCAGCCGTAACGGAAACTTACTTTTTTCGTTACTCTCACGCCAAAACTCATGCCAAATTTGCGTGTGCGCTTTTTTCTCTCTTTTTGCCGCCAAATCTTGCGAAGTTATGTGAAAAACAAGCGGTTTGAATTTTTTAAGCTCTTTTTCTACGCTCTCTGAAACACAAACGGTCTTTGTGTAACAAACCATGTTTAGCGCCACTTCGAATTCACTCAATGACTCAAATTTGCCCTCCGTTACGCTCTGTAAATTTTCAAATTTAGACAAATTTAGCGTTTTGGCATTTTTTAAGACATTTTGGTAAAAAGAAATTTTCACTTTTTCGTCTAGATTTTGCTCGCACTCTGGAAATTTTACATTTTTGAGCGCTTTTTTAAAACTGCCATCCGTCTCTTTAAAACAAAGCTTTCTAACTGCTTTTAGCGTTAAAGAGTCAAAGTAGTGAAGTTTTGTTTCACCACTTTTTTGCGTTTGAAGTTTAGAGACAAAGTCGTAAGCGTTTTTGATGTTATCGTTTTCATCTCGCAAAAACATATAAAGATAAAACTCGCCGCCTTTTTCTAGTGCCACGCACCAATACTTCACCTGCTCGCACATCTCTTTTTCTTTTTTAATGGCACAAATTTTAGCCACTATCTGCCCTCGTTTTTGGGCTATTTTTTTGTATAAGTCGCAAAGATTTTCGTAGTTTTGCGTTTGAGACTTAAAAAATTTTCCTCGCTTTTGCTTTAGCTTTGTTCGCTCGTCTTTGTCTTTTTCGTTTTGAATCTGCTTTGTTCGAGTTTTAAATGTTTCAAAATCCGTTTCGCTACACTCAAACAAATTTACCTTTTTTGCCTCATCAAATTCGCCCTTTTGGACAAGCTCGATAAATTTTGACTTTTGCTTAGCTTTGTAGTCTTTGATAAACGTGTAAGAGTTGTCTAAACTCGTGCAAGGACAGTCGTTTTTTAAACCAAGAGTGTTGAGTGTATCGATTTTAATTTTGTGCTCACAAAGACTCTTTTTTAAATTTGTCTGCTCTTCTCTCAGCTCCTTGTCAAGCATTTTTGGCGTTTTGTTTATGGCGTAGCGGTTAAACGAACCGCCAGCAAAAAGAACGCCGTTGCTTTGGTATGGCAAGAAAAATTCTTTTTGTTTTTCTAGCTCTGTTTCAAATTTGTCTATCTGCTTTTTTAGTTTATCTGTTTTATCGTCAAAAAAAGGCTTGTTAGTCTGCGCAAGTGCTCCCACAAAGGCTTTTAAAAACCCAAAGTTACTTCGCTTACAAAGGCGGTTTAGCAAAAGTCCCGCTTGTGCGTGGCGCTGTTTTTCGTATTGGTTTTTTGTGTTGCGTTTTTCAAAATCTTCTAATCCGTCTAAAATTTCGTCAAACTCCGCAAAAAGATTTTCTAACGCCTTTTGCAAATACTCCAAATCAGAAATTTTATGTTTTTTTGATTTTTCTTGCGAATCGCCTCTGTTTTCGTAAAACGAATTTTTAAGATAGCTCCGTAAAAATCTATAATTTACCTCCAAAATTTTACGCCATTTTTCACCGTCCTCGCCGTCTTGCTTGCTAAAAACCAAAGCTTTGACGTTTGTCATCGTCTTTTTAACAAGCTCAATAAACGGGGTCAAATTTGCCTTTGACTCTGCGTTTTTGTCGCCAAATTTAGGCGTGTCCATCTTTCCAACTGGCTCTAGTTTAAACCGAATCGTTTTAACGACTTGATATAAATTTGAATTTTCCATGATAACTCCTTTTGCTATATCATCTACAATAGTAGAAATTAAATTTGTGGTCTAGACGATACAAAGCCGTCTCTGTTTGTAGCAGATCTACAATAGTAGAAATTAAATTTGTGGTCTAGACGAAAGCATAAACTACTACGAGCACTTTATCTACAATAGTAGAAATTAAATTTGTGGTCTAGACAAAACGAAAATGAATTCGAAAGGGTAAGATCTACAATAGTAGAAATTAAATTTGTGGTCTAGACGATATCTGCAAATCCTAGAACCACTCACATCTACAATAGTAGAAATTAAATTTGTGGTCTAGACAGACTAGCACGCGACAAAGACTATATAGATCTACAATAGTAGAAATTAA
>DCIZ01000084.1 GCA_002317305.1 Campylobacter sp. UBA1713 | reverse complement strand
TCCGCTTTCAGTTTTCAGTTTTCCGAACGCACTCCGTGATATCTTTCTTTAAGTAAAATTTGGGTATTTTAAACATTTTCAACAGACAAAACAAACAGAAAACAAGGCTTAAAAATGTTCGAAATTTTCTCTTTTCCGTTTATGCAAAATGCTTTCATCGCTGGGTTTTTGGTAGCGGTCGCCTGTGGCGTGGTCGGCACGCTCACTGTCGTTAGTCGCATGAGCTTCATCGCTGGCGGCGTGGCTCACGCAAGCTACGGCGGCATCGGCATCGCCGTTTTGTGTGGCTTTTCGGTGCTTTTTGGCGCGCTGGTTTTTGCCACGCTTTGCGGCTTTTTGGTCGCCTACCTAACGCTAAAAAACAAAGAGCGAACAGATAGCATCATAGGCGCTATTTGGGCTTTTGGCATGGCAGTCGGCATCCTTGCGCTTGACTTTTCGCAAGGCTACAACGGCGACTTGATGGGCTATCTTTTTGGCTCGATTCTCGCCGTCCCGCTCGCCGACATCGTCTTTATGTGCGTTGCAAACGTCATCATCCTAGCATTTATCGCCATCTTTTACACGCAAATTTGCGCCGTTTGTTTTGACGCCGAATTTGCAGCACTTCGAGGCGTGAGAGCGAATCTTTTTTACTTCGTTTTGGTCGGGCTAATAGCCGTTTGCGTGGTGCTGACGATGCGTGTTGTGGGCTTGATTCTCGTCATCGCACTGCTGACAATCCCGCCGTTTATAGCTGAAAAATTTAGCACAAATTTAAAACAAATGATGCTTTTGAGTGCGGTTTTGTCGCTGGTTTTTATATACGCTGGGCTCACTTTGAGCTACTTTTTTGACTTTGGTGCGGGCGCTGCCATCATCTTGTTAGCGACTGTTACATTTTTTGTGGTGCATGTGGCAAAAGGGTGAATTTGGGCTTAAAAATGCAACTATGCAAATTTACTTCTACTTTTAAAAAGTGCTTCAAATGCCGATGTCAAGCGCGTTTGAAGCGTTTTACACCGCTACATTTTGGCAATTAAGCCCGAAAAAGCGAATTTTCACAAATTCCGTTTTCTGCTTTCCGTTTTCTGTTACCGCCGTCATTCGCAAGCGTTGCGACAGCGACCGAAGAAATTCCTGCATGGTGAGCTGGTAGAATCTTTAAATTTGCTTTTTTGTGAATTTAAAGAAACATTTTTTGCTTTGCAAAAAGCACTTCGCTTGTTGTGTTTTGGCTTTTTTGAATTAATTTATAAAATAGTGCAAAATTTGCCACAAAAGCAAATTTGTTTTTTGGCATAAATGCTAAAATTTTTTTCGTTGTTTATGTTTATTGTGATGTATTTAACCTTTTTGTCAAATGTTTAATTTTTATTTAATTAAAAATACGCTAAAATATCCCTTTCATTCCAATTTTTAAGGAGAGGTTATGCAACCTGGTATGGCTTTGAGTTATGACTACCGAATTGCTAAATGGTTCATGATCACGACTGTTGTTTTTGGTATCATCGGAATGCTCATTGGTGTGATTATCGCATTTCAACTTGCTTTCCCTGACCTAAACTACCTAGCCGGTGAGTATGGAATCTACGGTCGTTTGAGACCTTTGCACACAAATGGCGTTGTGTATGGGTTTATGCTAAGCGGAATTTGGGCGACGTGGTATTATGTCGGTCAAAGAGTCTTGAAAGTTTCGATGGCGGAGTCGAAATTTTTGATGGCTGTCGGCACGCTTCACTTCACTCTTTACGTCATCGTGATTCTGCTTGCGGTTGTTTCGCTTTTTGCGGGCGTAACTACGTCAAAGGAGTATGCGGAGCTTGAGTGGCCTATTGACATCCTAGTCGTTGTGGTTTGGGTTTTGTGGGGAATCTCTATCTTTGGCTTAATAGGCATTCGCCGCGAAAAGACACTCTACATCTCGCTTTGGTACTATATAGCGACCTTTTTAGGCGTTGCGATGCTATATCTTTTCAACAACATGGAAGTCCCGACACGTCTAGTTAGCGGCATGGGTAGCTGGCTACACTCGGTCTCTATGTACGCGGGAAGTAACGATGCGCTAGTTCAATGGTGGTGGGGACACAACGCCGTTGCCTTTGTCTTTACGGTGGCTATCATCGCTGAAATTTACTACTTTTTGCCAAAAGAGAGCGGGCAGCCTATTTACAGCTACAAACTTTCGCTTTTTGCATTTTGGGGCTTGATGTTTATCTACCTTTGGGCGGGCGGACACCACCTCATCTACTCGACTGTGCCAGACTGGATGCAGACGATGGGCTCGATCTTCTCTGTCATCTTGATATTGCCTAGTTGGGGTTCGGCAGTAAACATCTTGCTTACTATGAAAGGCGAGTGGGGTCAGCTACGAGAGAGCCCGCTAATCAAATTTATGGTTCTTGCCTCTACTTTCTACATGTTCTCTACACTAGAAGGTCCGATTCTCTCTATAAAGTCAGTAAACGCCCTTGCGCACTTTACAGACTGGATTCCAGGACACGTGCATGACGGAACGCTCGGTTGGGTAGGCTTCATGACGATGGCGGCTATTTTGCACATGGTGCCACGTGTCTTTAAACGAGAAATTTACTCAAAGAGACTTTTGGAGAGACAGTTCTGGATTCAAACCACAGGTATCGTTCTCTACTTTACTTCTATGTGGATAGCAGGAATTACACAAGGTATGATGTGGCGTGCTACAGATGAATTTGGCGTTTTGAGCTATAGCTTTATAGACACCGTCATCGCACTTGAGCCTTACTACTGGATCAAAGCAGTCGGCGGACTTTTGTATTTTGTTGGCTTTATCATGTTTGCTTACAACATTTGCAAATCAGCAAGCAGTGGCAAACGTGTAGACAGAGAGCCTGTAAGTGCTTCGCCTATGGGCGCGTAAAAAGGAGGACTACATGTTTAAATTTTTAGAGAAGAATCCATTCTTTTTTGCGGTTTTTGTTTTTATCGTTATCGCATATGCTGGACTTGTGGAGATTTTGCCACACTTTGCTGACAGAGCACGTCCAGTGGCAGAGCGAAAACCATACACAGTTTTGCAGTTAGCAGGCAGACATGTCTACATAAAAGATAGTTGCAACGCGTGCCACTCGCAGTGGATTCGTCCGTTTAAGTCAGAAACTGACCGCTACGGCGAATTTTCAAAAAGCGGCGAATACGCTTATGACCGTCCATTTTTGTGGGGCTCAAAACGCACAGGTCCTGACCTCATGCGTGTAGGCAACTACCGAACGACAGATTGGCATGAGAATCACATGAAAGACCCGACAGCGGTTGTGCCGGGCTCGATCATGCCAGCTTACAAACACATGTTTAGCAAAAACGCAGATTTAGAGACGGCTTATGCGGAGGCTTTCACAGTCAAAAACGTCTTTAACGTCCCTTACGATGTAGAAGGCATGCCAAATTTGGGTAGCTGGGAAGATGCGAAAAAAGCAGCGTTTGAAGAGGCGGCTGCCATCGTAGAGGCTATGAAAGACGAAGAGGTAAAAGCGGCGTTTGCAAAGGGTGAAATTCGCCAAATAGTAGCGATCATCGCCTATCTAAACAGTCTAAAATAAGGTGAAAAATGAGTAGCGAGACTTTACAAACTTTACAAGGTTATGGGTTTTTTGTGTTGCTTGTTTTTATGGTTGTGGTGTTGTATTACTACTGGTTTTATCTACACAAACAACAAAAAAAGGGCGAGCGCGACTATGAAAAATATGGACGTTTGGCACTTGACGACTCTTTGCACGATGAAGTTTTAGAGAACGCAACAAGGAGAGAAAGATGAAATTTTTAAATTTAAGTGATAGCGTAAATTTGCTTAGCATTTTAGGCGCAGTTGCCTTGTTTGTTTTATCCTTTTTTGTTATAACAAGGCTGTATCGGCAGATGAAAGTCAAAACCAACAAATACGAGACGACTGACGAAGAGTGGGACGGCATCAGAGAGCAGACGAATCCTGTGCCTGTAGGCTGGTCGGCAGTATTTTCGCTTGTGATGCTTTGGGCGATTTGGTATTTTGTTTTTGGTTATCCGCTTCACAAATATTCACAAGTGGGCGAATACAACGAAGAAGTCGCGACCTACAATGCCAAATTTAGCGAGAAGTTTAAAAACGCCGACCACGCGACACTAAAAGCGATGGGCGAGCAGTATTTTTTGGTTCAGTGCTCACAGTGCCACGGCATCACAGGAGATGGCATCAGTGGCAAAGCGGCAGACCTTACGAAGTGGGGTAGCGAAGATGGCATCGTAGAGGCTATTAAAACTGGTTCAAAAGGTAGCGGTTATGACCTAGGTGAGATGCCGGGCGGCATGCTTGAGGGCGAAGATGCAAAAGCAGTCGCAGCTTATGCGGCGGCGAAGATCACTGCCATCGGTAAGAGCAAGAATCCAAATTTGGTTGAGCGAGGCAAGACCCTTTGGGAAGAGAACTGCCTAGCGTGCCACGGCGAGAGTGGCGAGAACGAGGGCGCACCAAACCTAAAAACTTATGGAAGTGCGGCATTTGTGGTAGAGGTGCTAAAGCGTGGCAAGGCAGGATTCATAGGCAACATGCCAAAATTTAGCGGAACAGGACTCATCAATGACGTTCAGGCTAACGGCGTGGGCGTTTATGTAAATAGTTTGAGAGGAGAGTGAGATGAACGAAAATAAATGTAGATGTGTTTTTGCACTCAACGGCGTAACAGGAATGCTCATTGCGACTGTTTTGTTGCTCTCTATATTGGGCGTTTTGACCTATCTTGGCATCAGCGCACAGCAAAGTGTCATGCAAAAGCCTTACACGCTAAATACAGCAGGCGTGATGATGGAGAGTAGCATAGACCAGGCAAAACAGGCAAAAAAGATAAAGGAGTAAAAGATGAAACTTATCGACAATCTAAACATCGTTTTGATGGTGATTCTAGCGGTGGTTTGTGGCTTTGCGGTGCTAAGTGGCAACATACTTTACATAGGGTAGGGTTGTTGAATTTTTGGCGTTTTGGTTTGCGGAGTGTGTAAATTTGCGATGGGCAAGAATTCCGCAAACACGCCGTCATTTGTAAGGGGCAAAAGCCCCGAAGAATCCCCTGCCATGCGATGGTAAAAAAGCCAAATTTACAAAAAAGTGAATTTGTCAAAAACTATCGCTTCTTACTAATTTTTACAAGGAATAAAAAATGAACAAAATTCTTGTGGCGATATTTTTTGCATTGGCAAAGGGTTACCAACAGCAAC
>DCIZ01000125.1 GCA_002317305.1 Campylobacter sp. UBA1713 | reverse complement strand
CGGGTTAAAATATAGTCCCATTTTTACCTCCTTTTTGCTACATTAAATTTAAACTATACTAAGCGCTACGCCCTCTCGCAAGCCGTCATCTATGACAACAAGGCGTGGCAACTTTTTTGCTTTTTTTGTATTTTTTAAATTTGTGCCACTTTTTAGCCCAAGCCCTTTTTTAAACAACTCGCACAGCAAAAAAATGCCAGACATCACCAAGTCGCCACGCCCGTATCCCACCAAAAAGTCCGCATCAAAAGCCAAAAGCATCATTAACGCCGCTTCAAAGTCATCAAGCGTAAGTTCGCTACCGTTCACTTCATCTGCGTCGTAAATTTTATAAGACATTCCCAGCTTTAACGCTGCCACGCTTGTCGGCACGCCACTTGTAAGCACTACTACATCGCCGTTAAATTCGCTCAAAAACTCCGCTGCCTCTTTTACCACCTCACTCGCTTTTTTTCCAAATCGTTTTAAGATTCTCTCTGTTTTTCTAGCCGCTAACACCTCTATTTCAGGTGTCAAATTTTCATTTTGTTCTACCGCTTTCATGAGATGTTTTAGCTCGTAAAACCCGCCAAAACACTCCACAAGTGTCTCAAAAAACGAAATTATCCCAAAACCAAAACTTCGGCTCACTCCGCCGTAGCTTATCTCAGTGCTAGCGCCACCTAAGTCCACAAGCGCTGCATGACTTATGTCAAGCTCTAAAAGCGTGGCACGATTCTCCACGCCTTTTAAGGTTAGCTGTGCCTCTTCATCGCCACTAATGATCTCAAATTTGACCCCAAATTTACTTTTCAGCTCATCTAAAAACGCCTCGGCATTTTTTGCATGTCTAAACGCCGCTGTCGCAACCGCACGGTAACGCACATTTTTAAATTTACCCAGCCCAAACTCCGCCACCAAATTTTTTAGCGCCTCGCGAATTCGCGCCTTTGCATCTTCATGAATTCCTTCCTCACTAAGCCCACGTGCCGAGCCTACAACTTCCTCAAAACTTCGCATCACTTCGCCATCAAGCATCTCACACGCACGCAAAGTGTTTGAGCCTAAGTCTATCCCGACAACACCATTTATTTTATTTTTTAAATTCATTTTACACCCTTTTTTGAAGATACCGCCAACATCATCGGCAACAGCACAAGCGCACCAAAAAGCATGAGTGTCATAACAAGCGAAGTCAAAAACCCAAAGTAAACTGTCGGGTAGAAGTTACTAAACATCATCACGCCAAAGCCTAGCAAAATGGTAAGACTAGTGTAGTACATCGCCACGCCGATGCTAGCTGAGCTCGTCCTAAGTGCGGTGATGACATCTTTGCCATCTGCTATCTCAAACTGAAAGCGATATATGTAGTGAATGACGTTATCTACACCGATGCCGAGCGAAATGGCAGCGATGGTGATGCTCATTATGTCTAGCGGAATTCCCAAAACGCCCATTAGCCCAAACAAAAATACAAGCGGAATTAGATTCGCCACCAGTCCAAAGATGGCGTATTTTACACTTCTAAAAATGACGACAAAGATGCCAAAAAGCACCAAAACCACTAGCCCAAGCGTGTCAAACTGCGAGCTAAAAAGGCTTTGTAGCATGTTGTTGTAAAGAATCATAACGCCGCTTACACTCGCACTCTCCACGCTTTCATTTTCTGAAAGCAAATTTGTCAAATCAGCACGAAGTGAGCGTATAAACGCATCGCGCCTTAGGCGGTTGTCGCTATCTTTGATTCTGGCGTTAAAATGCATCTCGTTGTCCGTAAAGCTCACATATGGCGAAAGCAAGATCTCTTTGTAGTTTTGCGGGACTTGTTTGTAAAGGATGGCGAGTGCTAGCGGGTCGAGGTCTTTGCCGTCATTTAGTTTTCGCCCTATCTCAAGCAAAGTGCCAAGCGTGCTAACGTAACCTACAAATTCACGCTCTTCTAAAAATTTCGTTACTTTTATAGCCGCATCGAGCTTGTCCTGACTAAACCAGTAGGCGTTTTTTTCGTCCTCACTCTCTTCGACTTCAAATTCGTCTGTCTCCTCCGCTGGCACTTCTGTTGTCGGTGCTGTGCCAAATTCACTCTCTGCGGTTTTTTCGTTTTTAAATTTAACAACCACGTCAAAAGGAATCGTTCCGCCCAGCTTTTCGTCTATTAGCTTCATGCCCTGAAAAATTTCGCTACTCTCTTTAAAGTAGCTCACAAAGCTGTTTTCTACCTTTATCTTCGTGATGCCAAAAAAGCCAAACACCAAAGCCACCACAGAGATCGCCACGACCAGCCACTTTTTGTTTAACGCCACTTCGCCGCAAAATTCGTTAAATTTAAATTTGTCTAGTAAGCCTTTTTTTTGTTTCTCTTTTGGTAAAAGTGTCATAATAGTTCCAAAAAAGACAAAAGCTATAACGAGCGAGAGGCTAACGCCTAAACTCATCATGGCGCCTAGTGCGATGATGGGGCGAATGTCGCTAACGCAAAGACTCATGAATCCTACAACGGTGGTAAAGACGGCAAAAAAGCAAGGAAATGCACGCGACTTTAACGAGCAAAAAACGAGCCCTTTTTGCAAGAGATTTGGCTCTTTGAAGTAAAATTCACGGTAGCCAACGATGAGGTGAATGACCAAAGAGATGGTAACTATGAGCTGCAAAGCGATGTAGTTTGAGCTAATGACCGTTATCTCGTAGCCAAAAAAGCCCAAAATCCCGCTAGCGCCCGCCACGCTCAAAAGACAGACGGCTACACTCATGAGTAGAAAACGCACCGAGTAAAAGAAAAACCACAAACACAAGATGAGAATGGCTAAAACTGCAAGCCCGTAGATGCTTAGGTCGCTTTTTACAAATTCGATCATGTCGTTTGAGATCATGTTCATGCCGCCCAAAAAGAGACCGTCCTCGCCTCTGTGTTTTTCCAAAATAGCACGAATTTGGGCGATGCTTTGCGCGTCTTTTACCCGTGCTTCATCTCTGTAGCGTTTTAGCTCATCTTTTTCAGCGGCAGTGGCGTTTTGTGCGTTTGCTGCTTCTAGTAGTTCAGTGAGTTTTGTGTCGGTTTTTAAATTTACCACTATGGCGGTAGTTTTTAGGTCTTCACTGACGATGTTTTTTTTGTAAAGCGGATTTACCGCAAATTCACGTCTAGCCACTTCAATGCTAGTGCCTGCGTCTATGCTCGGCACGTTTTGTGCTAGCTCTGCAAAACCTAGCCCACTCTCCATAACAAGCGGGACGTTTAAGATGCTTAAAGTGCTCTCAACGCCGTCAGCCGTGCTTAGATCTGTGTCTAGCATGCGAAGTTTGTTTAAGCTTGTCTCGCTTAAAATGTCGCCATCTTTTGGCGTGTAGGCAACGACAAGAAAATTTGAACTGCCGTATTTTTTGGTATTTTCACGCCAAACAGCTAGCTCTTTGTCATTGTCTAAAAGTAGCGTTTGTGTGCTAGCGTCTATCTCAAGACGCAAGCTAAAAAACGAGAAGAAAAATACAAAAAGCAAACACGCGGTGAGAATTTGCTTTGGGTAGTCGGTAAGGTAGCGAAAGATTTTTTCCATTTTTTCCATTTTTTCCATTTTTTCCATATTAAAAACTCTTTAAATTTGAATTTTTTGCATGCGTATAGCTTTGTGGAGCAAATTTGCCAGAAGCAAATTTACTTTGCGTTTCACACGCCTCTTTATTTGTTAGCGTCTGTTTACATCTGTCTGTTTAACCGCACTAAGAATCGCCTGAAAGTCGCCAGTTTTTATGGCGTTAAACTGCGTTCTATACATATTTACGATGCTAATGCCTAACACATCTACATCATAAACTTTGTAGTCATCTCTGCCTTTTTGCGTGTGCATCTTAAAGCCCATTTTGTAGACACTACCGCTGCTGACTATGTCAATGTCTATGTTGTAGCGGTTAGCAGGGCGCGCTGGCACGTAGCTTTTTGAGATGACGAATTTTTGGTTTGTGTAGAGTGAAAGCTTGTCTGTAAACGACTCTTTTAGTCGTTTGACAAAGATGCTCTCAAATTCGCTTAACTCATCTCTCGTGAGTGCTTTTGCGTGCTTACCGAGTGCAAGACGCGACATGAGCGGGTAGTCAAAGTAGCCGTCAAACATCTCAAAAAGCGCTTTGCTCTTTTGGTTAAGGCTGGTCTTTTTGTTTGAGACGATGTTAGGGACTTTGTTTATATCTCTTTGGACAACTTCGTTTATGCTGTCCATCTTAACGCCAAAGGCGCAAACTGCTAGTGCTAAAGCTAAAAAAATTTTTTTCATTTTTCAAATCCTTTTTTATTATAATGTAAGTTGCATTATACCAACAAAAACTTAATGTTTGTTACATTTTTTAAAAATTTCAAATTTCCCGCCGCTCATTTACCGCACGAGCTAGCGAAAGCAAATCTATGTTTTCTATGGCAACGCCGTTTGGGATTCCTTGTGCTATCTTTGTAAAAACCAGCCCAAATTCGCCCAAAGCGTCTTCAATGGTCATCATCAAAGTGTCGTTTGCCAAATTTGGCACAAAGGCAAAAAAGACTTCACGCACGCCAAAATGCCGCACAAAATTCGCCAAATCCGCCAGCCTTTCGCGCGAATCAAAGACAAAATATAGCCCGTTAAACGACCCAGACTGCTCCAAAACAAAAATTTCACGCGCGTCTGCCACCACACAGACCACGTTTTTTTCACGCGTAGAGTCATCGCAAACTGGACACTCATTTGCCTCACTCACACCGCCACACATGCCGCAACGAACTAGCGAACGCGCCGCCTCTTCTAGCGCAAAGCTTAAATTTAGCCCAAGTGCCGGGCTAGCCACAGAGACGGCGTAGGCGTATTTTACGGCACTTTTTCGCCCGATTCCGCCTATTTTACAAAAGCTCTCTACCAGTCGGTCAAATTTGTCTAGCCTAAATTTCATCGCGTTTTGCCTTTTGGTAAATTTGCAGAATTCATCTCGATGCGAATTTCGTGTGTGCCTTCTGTGTAGCTGTGCAAAAGCCCAAATCCGTGCATCTCGCAAATTTTGTCTATTATGTAAAGCCCAAGCCCCAAGCCATCTTGTGTGCCGCTTTTTTCACGCACAAAAGCCTCTTTGTAGTAGCTAAAGTCGTGTTTTAGTGCTGCGCCTTTGTTTTTTACGCTGACAAAACTTCTGCCAAATTCGATTCTAGCACTTTTGTCTGTCGAATACTTTAGTGCATTGTCCACAAGATTCTTTACTGCCAAAACGAAGAGTTCAAAGTCTACTTCCCACCAAAAATTCCCGCCACTTACGCTTACTTTTTGCGAAAAGTCATCTAGCATGAGTGCATCTTTTACGCCGTTTAAAACGCGTTCGCTTTCGACAAGGTCGCGAGTGAGGTTGTAGTTTTTGCTGACTATCTTTTCTACTTTTGCAAATTCGTTTATGAGCTCATTTAGCCGTGAAAAAATTTTTACAAAACGCTCTTTTGCCACTTCGTCTTCGAGCATTTCGCTTAGGATGCGACCTTTGCCGACTGGCGTTTTTAGCTCATGCATGATGGCACGCAAAAAGGTTTGGCGTGAGCAAAGCAGGTCTTTTATCTTGCAAGCGGCGCTGTTAAATTCGTAAGCGACTTGTCCTATCTCGTCTTTTCGGTCTTTTGTGAGAATTCGGCAGCTGTCTTCAAAATTTCCACTGGCGAATTTGGAGATGTCTTCACGAAGTTCTTTTAGCGGTTTTAGGCTTTGGTAGACAGAGGCAAAAGCTAGCCCAATGAGTCCCAAACAGGCAAAGAGGCAAAAGAGTAGCGGCAGGGCGCTGTTGTTTTGGAGTGTGTTTTGTAGCACAAATACAGCACTTCGGTTTTTTAGCGTTAAAAAAAGCTCGCCGTTAAGGCGTCTGACCTCTACGCGACCTAGTTGCGTCTCTTGTTTTTGGAGAATTTCGCCGTTTTGTAGGACTTTTTTTTGCAAATTTGCATCGGCGTATTTTAGGTTAAAATTTTCAAAATACTCATGCCAGTTGTCTGGTAAATTTGCCTTTTCGTAGAGTGAGTTTAGCCACGAGATGGCGCGTTGTTGGTTTGAGTAGATCTTTTCGTCTAGTGCGTTTGCGCTGATTTGGTAGATGGTAAAAAGAAGTGCCACAATGAGTCCAAACAGCACGGTAAAGATGAGTGCGATTTTTGTTCTTATGCTTTTCAAAATTTACTCTTTTTTTGGTTTTATGTCAAATTTTGTTTGTTTATACGAAATTTTTTAGCGGAGTAAATAAATGGCGGACGAGGTTACCGCCCGCCACTTTTTTTGTCTCACTGACAAATGTATAAAAATAACTCAAACAAACGAAATTTCTGTTTGTCGCTTTTCGTTTTAGCCGAGTAGCTTGTAGCCGATGCCACGCACGCTAAATATGTGGCGTGGTTGGCGTGAGTCGTCGCCTATCTTTGTGCGAAGTCGCCCGATGATGACGTCAAGGCTCTTTGAGTCTTTGTCTTTTAGACTTCGGCAGTTGCCCACAAGCTGCTCACGTGAGATGGCAAAGCCGTGATGTCCTACCAAATACTCTAAAATTTCATACTCAGCAGGCGTGAGAGTGAGCTCTTGCTCGTGAAAGTAGATGAGATGTCGCCTTGTGTCAAGCCGAAACGCGCTTTGGTTCTCTTCTCGTGGCGTGCTCTCAAAGCTCTGTTTTGAGCGGCGAATGAGGCTAGTGATGCGTGCGTGCATCTCTTTTGGGTCGTAAGGTTTTGGTATGTAGTCGTCAGCGCCTATTTGTAAGCCTATGACGCGGTCGTCTACGTCGCTTCTAGCTGAGCTGATGATGATAGGAATGTTGTATTTGGAGCGGACTTCACGGCAAACTTCTAGCCCGTCGATGCCGGGCAAAGTTAGGTCCAAAATCAAGAGGTCAAAGTCTTTTATGCCAGCAGCAAGCCCAATGTAAGGGTCGTCGTGGTTTGTGATCTCAATGTTGTATTTTGCTAGGTATTCAGCCAAAAAGCTAGCAAATTCGGTGTCGTCTTCGATCATTAAAACTCGAATCATTTTCGTCTCCTAATGTTGAATTTGGTTTATAAACTTTAATAATTCACAATTATACACTTTTTTTATTAAAGAAAAGTAAATGAAAACTATATAAAGCAAATTTTTTGTGAAAATGTTGCGGATTAGATTCGTGTAGTTGCTCGTTGCAAATTTAAATTTTTCCAAATTTTAGCAGATTTTAACTTTTTTTTGGGTAGAATCGGCGACTATTTCACATGCGACAATTCTTACAAGTTGGCAAATTTGTTGCTTAATGGTCGCAGAGGAAAAAACTATTTTAAGGAGAACTCTATGGTTACTATTAGAGATTTGTTAGAGTGCGGTGTGCATTTTGGTCACCAAACTAGGCGTTGGAATCCAAAGATGAAAAAGTTCATTTTTGGTGAGAGAAAAGGCATTTACATCATTGACCTTCAAAAGACGATTCGCTATTTTCGTTACACTTACAACATCGTAAGAGACGTAGCGGCTGAGGGCAAAACTATCCTTTTTGTCGGCACGAAAAAACAGGCTAGCGAGGCGGTAAGAGCAGCGGCTGAAAAGTGCGGCATGCCTTTTGTTTGTGAGCGATGGCTGGGCGGCATGATGACGAATTTTAACACCATTCGCCAGTCTATCCGAAAACTAGAAGTCATCGAGGCGATGGAAGAAGACGGCTCTATAAATTTGCTTACAAAAAAAGAAGCCTTGATGCTTCGCCGAAAAAAAGAGAAACTACTAGCAGTTTTAGGTGGCGTTAGAAACCTAAAAACCATTCCAGACATGATGTTTATCATTGACACTGTAAAAGAGAAGATCGCTGTAGCTGAGGCAAACCGACTAGGCATGCCAATAGTCGCACCTATCGACACAAATTGCGACCCAGACCTTATCCAATACCCGATCCCAGGCAACGATGACGCCATCAGAAGTGTTCAGCTTTTCTGTAACGAAATTTCAGACGCCATTAACGAAGGACGAGCGCTTAGAGATAGCGATGGCGTGAGTGTAGCAGACGAGGAGAGTTTGCCAGTAACAGAGGACGAGAAAAATGCCGTTGTGGCAGAGGCGATGGAGGAGAACGAATAATGGCAGAGATAAGTGCACAGATGGTAAAAGAGCTTCGGGAGTCAACTGGTGCTGGAATGATGGATTGTAAAAAGGCACTTCAAGAGAGCGATGGCGACATGGCAAAAGCAGTCGACATTTTGCGTGAAAAAGGGCTAGGCAAAGCGGCTAAAAAGGCAGACAGGCTAGCAAGCGAAGGGCTTGTGAGCGTGGTCGTTTCGGCTGACGGCAAAAAGGCGACTATTAGCGAGATAAATTCAGAAACTGACTTTGTAGCGAAAAACGCAACTTTTGTTAAACTAGTAGGCGATGTAACTTCGCACGTTCAGGCAAATGACATAACAAGCGTTGAGGCGTTAAACGAGAGTCTCATCGGTGGCGTTAAATTTAGCGAATACTTTAACTCACAGATAGCGACCATAGGCGAGAATTTGGTAGTTCGCAGATTTGAGACTATAGAGGCGGGCACAAACGGCGTAATAGCGGGCTATTTGCACTCAAATTCACGTGTGGGCGTTTTAATAGGCGCAGTTTGCGAAAATGAAGCAGTAGCGGCAAAAGCGGGCGACTTTTTGAAAAACCTTTGCATGCACGCAGCGGCGATGAAACCGAGCGTTATTAGCTACACTGAATTTGACAAAGATTTTGTGGAAAAAGAGTATTTGGCGCTAAAAGGCGAGCTAGAAAAAGAGAACGAAGAGCTTGTTCGTCTAAAAAAACCACTCCACAAAATTCCACTTTTTGCGTCACGCATGCAGATAACAGACGAGGTGGTAGCAGAGGCGGTAGAAAAGATGAAAGCTGAGCTAAAAGCACAGGGCAAACCAGAGCAAATTTGGGATAAGATCATTCCTGGTCAAGTTGAACGCTTTTACGCTGACAACACACAGCTAGACCAAAGGCTGACTTTGATGGGGCAGTTTTTTGTAATGGACGACAAAAAGACCGTTGAACAAGTAGTAGCTGAGGAGTCAAAAAAGCTCGGCGGTGCTATAAATATCGTCAAATATGTCCGCTTTGAAGTGGGCGAAGGGCTTGACAAAAAGAGCGAGGACTTTGCAGCAGAAGTGGCAGCACAGATGGCGTAAGGTTTTTGCTGACGTCAGCTGGCGTGCGTTTTTTTTGTGGCGGTGTTTTGGCGACTTTGCAAAACGTGCCGTCATTTTTTTTTGGTGCGAGAAAGTTTGCAGGCGACTGAAAATTCTTTGCATTGCGAGAAAGTGTGAGAATTGTTAAATTTGTGTAAAAGCGAATTTGACGATTTTCCGCCTTTGTTGTTTAGGCAGATTTTTTGCAGGTTTTTGCCACGTTAAAAATTATGTTAAATTTCTTACATCTTATCTTTTTAAATTTCATAACAAAAATTTCACAAAATTTCGTTAAAATTTCGCCCAAATTTCAAAAAAGGAGCAAAACATGCATTTTTTACGAGAATACGCTGACCTCATCGAGATAGCGCTTTTAGCCATCATTCTCTACAAAATTTGCAAATAACAACGCAAATTTAAACTCTTTTCTCTCATTTTGCCAAATGTGCCTCTGAAATTTACAGGAGGCACTAATTTTTCTCCAACACTTAAGGGCACCTCTAAAAACTACTTAAAGAAAAATCTGTGGCTCACTTTCGAGCCTGTTTTTGCGCCTTTTCGCCTTAAAACTCGTCAAATACGCCAGTATTCTCCTCGTTTTAAAACAAAAATTCGCTAAAAACATTTCTCGAAATTGAGCCAAACTATTTTTTAGAGATGCCCTTAATTTTACCATTTAAGTAAATTTAAAACAAAATTTATGTAAAATGTATAAATTTATACTATTGGAGAAAATATGAAAACCAGAGAGAGAGAGAGAAGCTATAACAAATTTGCCATCTTGTTTTTTGCCACACTCGCACTAATTTTGACCTTTTCGTTAAACGAAAGTTGGTTTGTAAAAGAGTCATCGCTTGCGACTTATGAGCAAAAGAACGCAAGGCTAGAACTTCGCCTAGAAGCCCCAAATGCCGCTCTTGCACTCAAAAGCACCGACAAAAATGTCAAAATCTCACAAAACGCCCAAACGCAAAACGTCCAAACGCAAAACGCCATCTCACGCACGCTTACGCTACCGCAACGCACGTTTTTCAAAAGTTACCGCGTTTGGCTAAAGCCCACATTTGCAGGCGAGCGCGCCAACCTCGTGCTAAATTTCAAAAGCGAATGGACTTTAACAAACCAAAAAATGCCACTTGAACTTGCCTACTTTAAAAACATAAAAGCCAACGGCATTTTCCTTTTAGACGAAGCACGCATCGGCAACAATGAGCACTTTTCCTACACGCTAAACCTCCAAAACAACAAGGAGTTAAATTTGGACTTTTTGTTACGCCAGCCGCTTACGTTTAGCGACTTTGACTTTGTAAAACTGCTCGGTGTTTTTGTGGCGTTTTGTCTGCTTTTTGGCGTGCTTTTTTACATAAAAATGGGCGAAAAACTCACTCATCTTGCCAGCTCGCTCGCACGCCTAACCGCACGTCCGACCGCACGTTTGTTCTCTTTTTTGGCTAAAAACACGACAAAACTGCTAAAAATAGAAAATTTCGGACGCTTCATTTTAGAAAACTTGCCGCAACTTGCACTTTTAGTCGTCTCAAATTTCATCTTGCTTACTTGGAACGAGCAGATAAACGGCGACTATTTTGAAAACGACTGCCTCATCATCACATTTTCGCTCACGCTTGTTTTGCTCTACGCCATCTTTTTGTTTAGCGACAAATTTGCCAAAAAACTCCTAACCGTAGTCATGTGGCTAAATTTTATTCTCTTTGGTGTAGAGAGTTTTTTGCTTACAAACTACCAGATGTTTTTTACAAAAATGGCACTTTTAGGCATAAAACAAACAGACACACAAGAGGCTTTTGAGTTTATCACGACCTACATAGGCTTTAAGATAGTCGGCATTTGGCTAGCAGCAGCGGCGGTAACTTTCGCTACACAAAAGCTACAAAAACTAAATTTGTCTCGTTTTTTCACAAAAATCTCACAGCGTTTTGCCGTTTTTACAAAGCCTGTCGCCTTTTTGCTTTTTGGCGTTTTTGTCGCTACCACGCTTATGACAGCGTTTTACATATACGATGACGAGCGCGAACTAAACAAATTTAACTTCACCAGAATCGCCTTTGTTTCGGCGCTAGACGACTCCATCATGTTTGCAAACGAAGAGGACGCAGAGCGAATTTTCCGCCAAAACCGCGAGTTAAGACGCAAATTTGAAGGCAAGATAAAAAGCGTAAATCCGCCCAAAAAAGTCATACTTGTCATAGGCGAGTCACAACAACGCCCAAAATTTGGCAAACTTTACGGCTACTACCTCGACTCCACACCAAATTTAAGCGCACTAGAAAAGAGCGGACACCTAGCACGCTTTGACAACGTCATAGCCGTAGCACCCACGACCTACCTTGTGCTAGAACATCTCTTTGACTTTTCAAACAAAGATGGCGTAAAGAGCGGACTGGACATGGTGAGCCTTTTTAGCTTTGCTGGCTACAAAACGCGCTACATCTCGCAACAGGTTTTGACAGGCATTTACGAAGGCGTAAAGCAGATGACGGTGAGCAAAAACGCCGACTTTCTCAAAAAAGTCCCAGCGGACAACGCCGACATCCTAGCTGAATTTCGCAAAAACGATGAGCGTGAATTTTACGTCGTGCATCTCATGGGCGCGCACCTAAACTACGACAAACGCTACCCAAAGTCGTTTGACAAATTTAAACCAAGCGACTTAACGGAGCAAGTAGACGACTCAAACTGGCCTCAAGCGTTTAAAAAACAGCTCATAGCAGGCTACTCAAATGCAAATTTGTTTACCGACTACCTCGTAAATGAAATTTGGAAAGTTTTCAAAGATGACGATGCGGTTTTGTTGTTTTTGAGCGACCACGGCGATGTGGTTTTTGACAAGGGTTTTGAAGGGTTTGCTGGGCACAGCAAGGACTACAAACTTTGCTACGAAATTCCTTTTGTGATTCTCATGAGCGACACCTACAAAGCAAAGCGTCCAGAGCTTTTTGCAGCAGCACTTGCGGCAAAAGACCGCCCGTTTGTAAACGATGACACCATTCACGTGCTTGCTACTTTGGGCGGTGTAAAAACGCCAGAATATAGCGCTAGTAGGGACATTTTGTCGCCAGAGTTTAACGTAAAACGAAAACGTTTGGTAGGCGCAAAAGGCGTAGACTACGACAAGATGGTTAAGTAGATTCGGAAAACTGAAAACGGAGTGCGGATTCTGCGATTCTAGAATCGACAAACGAATTTACGAAAAAGCAAATTTTTCACAAATTCCGTTTTCTGTTTTCTGTATTCTGTTTTCCGTTACCGCCGTCATTCTGAGGGAGGCGTAGCCGACCGAAGAATCCCCCGCCCTGTGAGCGAGTAGAATCTTTAAATTCACGAAAAGCGAATTTATCAAATTCCGCTTTCCGCAAGGCGACCGAAGAATTCCCCGCCTTTTAAGTTAGTAAAAAAGTCAAATTCACGAAAGGTTGAATTTGTTAAAAAAGCTAACGCTTTTTTTAGCCTCCGCCCAAACTCTCTTTTCGCTTCGCTCAAAGAGAGTTTGGGCGGAGGCGGTGAGACGGGGGCTCTGCCCCTGCGACCCCTTTTATAATAAAAATTCCGCACTTCGCATTCCGTTAAGCAAAAAGCGAAAAGCCCCACGTTAGACTTTTGTCGCCAAAAAACGCCACCGTCCCTTTTAGTGAAGAATCTAGCACAAAAGTCGCCTGTAAGCCTCTAAAATTCACCGTCTCGCCATTTTTTAGCTTTGCAGCAGCGGCAAAAAACGCGCCACCTCGAAACTCGCTACACTTGTTGTGGGTAAAAACCACCGCGCCGTCAAAACTCTCCAAAACCTCTAACACTTCAGCGCACTCACCGCCGACTTTTAGTCGCTCGCCACGCAAACCGACCACGTCAAATTTGCAAACTTTTTGTAGCTCACAAAGCAGCGCCGAAACGCTTTTTGTAAAGTTTTCTGGCGAGATGACCACGCAGTTGCACTCACGCACAAAGTCGCAAAGTAGCGGCACTTCCTCTTCGCCCACGTTGCTTTCGCCACTCAAAAAGCCTGTGTCAAATTTGGCAAATTTACCGCCTAAAATTTCAGCACAAACCATCGTCAAAACGTAAGAGAGTGCGCCAAATTCACAGCGGATAAATTCGCCGCCTACACTTTCGTCTTTTAGAGGCGAAACAGTAAAAAACTCGGCGTTTTCGAATTTTTCGCCCTCAAACTGAAATGAAAAAAGCGAGGTTAAATTTAAAATTTTCATCTTTTTCTCCTATTATTTGTATTTTTTTTTAATTAGATATGTTTTTTTTAATCATTATATAACGTGTTGGTGCTATTTTCAAGCTAAAAGGGGTCGCAGGTGCTTTAGCCCCCGTCCGCCCGTCCCGCCGCCGTTTTCTTTTGAGCATCGCGAAAAAGAAAACGGCGGCGGGACTGAAAAAAATAAACTCAAAACCGCACATTTTAACCAAATTCGGCTTAAATTTTAAGGATTTTTCGCTACACTTCTGAAACAAAATTTTAACAAAAAAAGGACTCATCATGAGAAACGACCCACTAAAAAGCTACAACACAAACGCATCAGAGCTAGCCAAATTCAAATTTGCCATCATTGAGACCACAAAAGGCACGATGACTTGCGAGCTTTTTGCCACAGAAGCACCAGAGGCGGTGAGCAACTTCGCACATCTAGCAAACAGCGAATTTTACGATGGGCTAAATTTTCACCGCGTGATTCCAAACTTTGTCATTCAGGGCGGTTGTCCGTTTGGCACAGGCACAGGCGGTCCGGGCTGGCGCATAAAGTGCGAGTGCGTAGGACAAAAGAGCAAACATGAGCGCGGCTCGCTTTCGATGGCACACGCTGGTAGAGACACGGGCGGAAGTCAGTTTTTCGTATGCCACAGCGCTCAACGCCACCTTGACGGCGTTCACACCGTCTTTGGAAAAGTAACAGACGAGGCTGGGTTAAAAGTGCTAGATTCTGTGCGAGCAGGAGACGGCATCGTGCGTATTCGCGTAGTAGAGAGCATCTAAATTTGCAGGGCTACATCTTAAAAATTCAAAAAGTTCGCGAAGAGGACAGCATAGTTTTTTTGCTTACAGAGCGTGAGCTTTTAAAGTGCTACCGCTTTTACGGCGCAAGGCACAGCATAGTTACACAAGGTTTTAAGATAGACTTTGAGCTTTTTGAACGTGGCGTATTTTTGCCTGTTTTACAAAACATCTCGCACTTGGGTTTTTCGTGGCTTGCCTCTCGTGAGCGGCTTTTTGTGTGGCAGCAGTTTTTGAGGCTTTTGTTTGAACACATAAAAGATAGCGAAGCGGTGGGCGAATTTTACTTTTCGCTGGTAGAAAAGACGGCGGCTAAATTTGCCAGACAAAACCCGAAGCGTGCGGTCGTGGAGGCGTTTTTGGAGCTACTTCACTTTGAAGGGCGGCTAGAGTTTTGTGAGCGATGTTTTTTTTGCGATGGCGTTTTAAGTGGCGAAAAAAGCGTGGCACTTTTACGGGCGTTTTTGACCGCTCACAGCAGTTGTGCGGGCAAATTTGCACTAGATGTAAAAGATGTGAGGCAGATGTTTAAGACGTGCGAAGTTTTGCACGCAAGCGACTCTTTTGTGAGTGAGGTTTTTGACGTGGTGATGGAAGGATTCTAAATGGAGATAGAGCTAGCAAAAAGTTATGGTTTTTGTTTTGGTGTAAAACGCGCCATAAAAATAGCCGAAAGTGCGGGCGCGGGCGCGACCATAGGCGAGCTGATTCACAACAGACTTGAGATAGAACGGCTAGAAAAAAACTTCGGTGTGCGGACACTTTCAAATTTGAGTGAGCTTACAGATGAGAAAAAAGCCATCATTCGCACGCACGGCATCACAAAGAGCGACTTGGCTACTTTGCAAATGATGCCTTTGGAGGTGATAGACGCGACTTGTCCTTTTGTGAAAAAGCCGCGCGAAATAGTAGAAAAAGTGAGCAGCGAAGGCTACGAAATAGTTTTTTTTGGAGACGCAACGCATCCAGAAGTAAAGGGGATAGTCAGTTTTTCAAAAAGCAAAGTCTATGTGGTGAGCGAAGTGAGCGAGCTTTTGAATGTCAAATTTGGCAACAAAGTCGCACTTCTTTCGCAAACTACGAAGAAGGTAGAAAAATTTTGCGAGATAGCGGCGTTTTTGGTGGGCGTGGTAAAGGAGCTTCGTGTTTTTAACACCATTTGTAACGCTACGTTAAACAACCAAAAAGCCACGTCCGAGCTGGCTAAAAAAGCAGACGTGATGGTGATCATCGGCGGTAAAAATAGCTCAAACACAAAACAGCTTTACCTAATAGCAAAAGAAATTTGCGAGGCGAGTTTTGTGGTGGAGAGTGCTGGTGAGCTTCGTGATGAGTGGTTTGTAGGCAAGTGGCTTTGTGGCGTGGGGGCGGGGGCTTCTACGCCGGAGTGGGTGGTGAGCGAAGTGGTGGCGAAAATTCGCGAGTTGGCTGGGTGATTCGCAAAAACGGCGCTAAATTTGTTGCGCTAAAAATGGACAGCGAGGGCGAGACGGCGGAATTTTGGCGGGACGTTTTGTTTAAAATAGCACAAATTTTGGCGAGACGGTGGAATTTTTGGCACGCAAAAACGAATGTTACAAAAACGCTAAAAATGCTAAAACGCTAAAAACGCTAGAAATACTAAACGCTAAAACGCTAAAAATGCTAAACGCTAAAATGCTAAAAACGCTAACAAACGATAAACACTAAAACGCCGTTTTGCCTGTTTTTTTTGTGTAGCGATTTAGCCTGCTTTTTTTATTTTGCCATTTTCGTATTTTAGTTTTAGTTGCTTTGAGCCTAAAGGGCACCTCTAAAAAACCACTTAATAAATTTGAGTGGCTTGCTTTCGAATTTGTTTTTGCATATTTTTACCTTAAAATTC
>DCIZ01000154.1:7017-8544 GCA_002317305.1 Campylobacter sp. UBA1713 | reverse complement strand
CGTTCCTCGAAACGAAGTTCCTCGAAACGAAGTTCCTCGAAACGAAGTTCCTCGAAACGAAGTCCCTGTAAAACAAGCGAAGCGCTCGGCGTAGCCGATGTTTCTTTAAAATCGAGCCAAACTAGTTTTTAGAGATGCCCATATACGAAATTTCGCAAGAAAACACTCAAAAACACAAGCTGTAAAACTCAAAACGCTACTAAAAATACCTCTTCAAAACCGCCTCTATCTTTACTAAATTTTCAGCCGAAGGCGCACAAAGCGGAAGTCTATACTCCAAAGTAGGCGTGAGTCCTAGCAAAAAAGCCGCCGCTTTTACAGGGATAGGGTTGCTCTCGCAAAACAAAACTTTATTTAGCGCAAAAAGCTCCTCGCTGATGGCGCGCGCCTCGTCAAATTTGCCTGCAAGTGCATTTGCGACCATCTGTGCTATTTTGTTTGGTAGCAAATTTCCCGTTACGCTCACGACGCCCTTTGCCCCGCTTGCCAAAAGCGAATAGTTTATGGCATCGTCGCCACAAAGCACCGCCATCTCTGGCTCGCTCGCCACTATCTCCACACAACGCTCGACATTGCCAGTCGCCTCTTTGATGGCATAGATGTTTTTGCATGCCTTAAAGAGTGAAACCGCCGTTTGTGGCAAAATGTCGCTACCTGTGCGACCAGGCACGTTGTATAGCATGACGGGAATCTCTACACTCTCGCTAATGGCTTTGTAGTGTTCAAAAAGCCCTGCTTGTGTCGGTTTGTTGTAGTATGGCGCTACGCTAAGAATCGCATCAGCGCCTTGTTTTTGTGCAAACTGCGCTAGACTCACCGCCTCGTGAGTAGCGTTGCTACCCGCACCCGCTAGCACCTTTACGCCGCTGCCTTTGCAAGTAGCGACTGCTATCTCTATGCAACGCCTGTGCTCCTCGTGTGTGAGTGTCGCACTCTCGCCTGTCGTGCCGACTGGACTAACCGCACTCACACCGCCTGCTATCTGCCGCTCTATGAGCTTCTCGTAAGTCGCCTCGTCTAGCTTGCCATCTTTAAACGGCGTTATCAAAGCCGTCATTGAACCAATAGGACCATTTGCCATGTTTTTTCTCCATTTTTAAATTTGTTTGTGTTTAAAGTGCGTTCATAAAACGGAATTTGTAAAAAATTCGCTTTTTAGTGGATTTATTGATTTTGGACAATCAAAAATTTCCGTTTTCCAAAATCCGAATGGGGTCGCAGGGGCTTTAGCCCCCGTCCCACCGTCCCGCCACCATTTTCTTTGGGCTTTTAGCGAAAAGAAAATGGTGGCGGGACAAAAATAAAAAGCGTTAGCTTTATGCGGAATGCGGAATGCGGAATTTACGAAAATTTGCTTTTTTGTGAATTTAGCTTTTTCACGTCCTCGCCAGGCAGGGGATTCTTCGGTCGGCTTACGCCTCCCTTACGAATGACGGCGGTAACGGAAAACGGAAAACAGAGAGCAGAAAACGGAATTTTGTAAATTTGCTTTTCGTGAATTTGACGATTCTGTAGAATCGCAAAATC
>DCIZ01000154.1:2523-6903 GCA_002317305.1 Campylobacter sp. UBA1713 | reverse complement strand
GGCGGGACGGTGGGCGGGGGCTTTCGCCCCTGCATTCAGAAAACAGAATGCGGAGAACAGAAAGCGGAATTTTTGTAAATTTGCTTTTTCGTGAATTTGGCTTTTTCACGCCATCACCAGGCAGGGGATTCTTCGGTCGGCTTTCGCCTCCCTCAGAATGACGGCGTTTATTTGTGCTTTTTTTAAGAATCGCAAATTTCCGCTTTCCGCATTCCGCTTTCCGCATTCCGTTTTCCGCATTCCGCATCTACGCCGCGCGTTTTAGAATCACGCTAGTCAAATTTTCGCTTACCAAATATCTTTCCACCACTTTTTTCATCGCCTCTTTTGAAAGTGGCGTGTCAGAAAACATCCGTTTAAGCGGTGTCAAGTCGCCTAGCGAAATGTAACGCCCCACCGCATCGCAAAGCCCAGCGCTACTCATCTTCAAAAACGCACGTTCAAATTTCATCGTGTTGTTTAGCATCTCTAGCTCCTCATCGCTCACGTCAAAGCCCCGCACCACGTTTAGAATCTCATCTTTTAGCTCGCCCGCACTCACCCCCTCCTCGCACACGCCCGCCACAACAAACATCGAGTCGCCTTTGTTGTCCAAAACGTCCGCAAAAACACTCGTAGCCACCTGCTTTTCATCTACCAAAATTCGCTCAAAAGGCGAATTTTTGCCACTGTCAAAAACCTCCGCCACCGCCTTTAAAGCGTGTATGTCTTCGTGTTCAAAAGATGGCAACCGAAAGCCCAAGTAAACTAGCTCGCTTTGGCTCTTTCGCTCCAAAACACTCTCTCGCTCGCCGTGCCGCTTCGGCTCTGTTTCACGCACACGCTTCACGCTGCCGCTGTTTTTTACCGCACCAAAAGCCTCACTCGCCACACCAAAAACCGCCTCGCCACTCACATCGCCAGCGACTAACAAAAAGGCGTTTTGCGGCTGGTAAAAATTCGCCCAAAAATCTTTTAACTTCTGCGTGTCAAGCGCCTTCACGTCCTCCTCGTGCCCTATGGGTAGCCAGTCTTTCCGCTCAAAAGCTGTGTTAAAAAGCGTCCAGTAAGCCTCGCCAAAAGGTGAGTTGTCCACGCGAAGTCTACGCTCTTCAAGCACCACGTCTCTTTCAGGCAAAAACTCACTCTCCAAAAAAAGCAAATTTTGCATCATGTCAGCAAAAAGTCGCACAGGCACGGCAAAGTCGCTCGCCGCGCAATTTACAAAATAGTGTGTCGTGTCAAAGCCAGTCGAAGCGTTGGTAACGCCACCGATGCTTTTTATGATATTGTCAAATTCGCCTGCTTTGTGGTTTTTAGTGCTTTTAAAATTCATGTGTTCAAGCATGTGGCTAATGCCGCTGATGCCACGCGTCTCGTCGTTGCTGCCTACTTTGTAAAACAAATTTACGCTGACTACGTTTGAGCCTGCATTTAGTGGCAAAAAGTAAATTTCAAAGCCATTGTCAAGCACTTTTTTTTCTAATTTTGATAACATATATTTTGTTTCCTTTTTTAAATTTATCGCTTTCGTCACTCTGAGGCTTCAGCCCGAATCTACTTTCTAAGCGCGCCCACCGCCTCGCTAATGCTACTAAACCCATCTCGCACCAAAAGCTCCAAAATTCCCTCGTTTATCTTTCGCACCACAGAAGGTCCTTCGTAAACAAACCCCGTAAAAAGCTCTACCAAATTTGCCCCCATGCGAATGCGCAAATACGCCTCTTCGGCATCCTTCACCCCGCCACAACTCACCAGCACACACCGCCCAAAAAGTTCAGCCGAGAGTTCGTTAAAAAGCGTGCGACTCTTGCTCGTTATGAGCTCACCGCTGATGCCACCAAAATCCTTTGCATTTGGGCTTAGCGTGTAGTCGACAGATGTGTTGTTACAGATGACCCCTTTTGCGCCACTTTCGACCGCTGCTGTGCAAAGCATCACCGCTTGGGCAGCGCTCATATCTGGTGCTATCTTTAAAAAAAGCGGTTTTGTCGCCACTTTTGCGAGCTCACAAAACATCTCTCGCACAAATTTTTCCTCCTGCAAATCACGCAAATTTGGCGTATTTGGCGAGCTAATGTTTATGACAAAAACATCGCAAACATCGTCAAATTTGGTTATGAGCGTGCGGTAGTCGTCCAGTGCGTTTTCGTTTGGCGTGGTCTTGTTTTTGCCTACGTTTGCCCACAAAGGAAGCGAAAACGGGTAGAGTCTAGAGGCGCGTTTTTTGACCTTGTCGCTGCCTTGATTGTTAAAGCCCATCGCGTTTTGGAGTGAGCGCTCGCTAGCTAGCCGAAAAAGTCGTGGTTTTTTGTTGCCACTTTGTGGCTTTGGCGTAAAAGTCCCATACTCCAAAAAGCCAAAACCAAAGGCACTAAGCGGCTCTATCATCGTGGCGTTTTTGTCAAAACCACCGCCGATTCCTACTGGATTTAGGTAGGTTTTACCGAACAAATTTTGACTAAGCTTTGTGTCTATTAGGCAAAATTTCTCTACCAACATGTCGCTCACAAAGGGCGTTTTTACAGCTAGCCGAAGCGCCTTCTCAGCGAGTGTGTGGGCAGTTTCTGGACTAAATTTGAACATCATTTTTTTAAGCGTTTCATACTTCATCTTCAACCTTTAAAAAAAGAAAAAACGTTTGATTATAACAAAACAAAACTAAATAGTTTATAAAAGATTTAGCTTACTTTGGTTAAACTTTGTAAAACGTGAAAAAGGCGAAAAAAAATGAAAAAACGAATTTTACTAACAAACGATGACGGCTTTGAAGCACGCGGACTAAATGAGCTAGCAGACGCGCTAAACCAAAGTGGCAGATTTGACCTCACGGTAGTCGCGCCCGCTCGTGAAAAGTCCGCCTCTTCGCACTCGCTAACGCTAAACGCACCACTTCGATTTTGGCGTGTAAAAGAGAATTTTTACAAACTAGACGACGCCACGCCCGCCGACTGCGTCTATCTCGCCTTTGAGACGCTTTTTAAAGAGAGCAAGCCCGACCTTGTCATTAGCGGCATAAATCACGGCGGGAATTTAGGCGAAGATGTGGGCTACTCGGGCACAGTAGGAGCTGCTACAGAAGCAGTTTTGCAGGGCGTGCCAGCTTTGGCGGTTTCGCAGTATTATGAAGGCGAAAGTCTAAACACGCTGGGCTTCTCTTTGGCGTGCGAAGTTACGCTAAATTTGGTTAAAAAGATCTTTGAAAGTGGCTTTTCGTTGCCTCAAAGGCAGGTGCTAAATTTAAACATTCCGGCGGTAAAAAAGTGCGACTTTGGCGGGCTACAAGTGGCAAAGTGCGGACATCGTGCTTACTCAACAGACGCCTTTATGCACAAAAATCCACGTGGCGTGGAGCTTTACTGGCTAGGCACGCCAAACCTCGCCGTGCTAGATTCAGCAGACGAAACGAGCGACTTAAATTTGGTTAAGCGTGGTTTTGCGACACTTACGCCACTTCAGTTTGACTTTACCGCGCACGAGAGTTTGGGGCTTGTGGAGAGGCTTTTGTGAAAGTTGAAAATTTTGTAAAAATTATGATATAATTAGACATTTTAAATAAGGAGTTAAATATGAAAAAAATGGTTTTATGTTTAGTGGTGGCGGCTGGTCTTGTGAGCGGTTTGCAGGCTGAAAAGGGCGCAAATGTTGAATATAAAGAGTTCAAATTTGAGATAAAAAAGGCACTTTCTAGCAGTTATGCCGATGCGACAAGGCGAAAAAATGACTTTACGCTAAAATTTGACTTTGACACAAAAGTCCAAAGTGGCTTTCTAAAAAACAACCTCACGTCAAACAAAGGCACGACTATCACGGACGAAAAGGAGCTAGAAAACCAGTGCTACCGCTCGTTTGTCGCTTCGCTGGCGTCTTTTGAAAAGACAGCACGAAAAGTCGGCGGAAAGGCGGTGAATTTAGAGAGCATTAGGCTAAAAGATGGCACATCAACGCCTATGACAGACGGCAAATTTACGTGTAACGCGCGTTACGTTTTAAATAGAGAAGTCATAAAAGTCTCGACAAACATTCGTGGCGACATCGTAAAACTCGGTGAGTAGTTTGGTGAGGGTTTAGAGTGAGTGTTTAGGAAATTTGCTATTTATCGAAAAAAGTTAATGCAACGCTGTCATTCTGAGAGGAGCCGTTAGGCGACCGAAGAATCCCCTGAAATTTGAACGGGTAGAATCTACCAAATTCACGAAAAAGCAAATTTTGACAAATTTCCGTTTTCTGTATTCCGCACTCCGTTTTCCGTTACCGCCGTCATTCTGAGGGAGGCGTAGCCGACCGAAGAATCCCCTGAAATTTGAACGGGTAGAATCTACCAAATTCACGAAAAAGCAAATTTTGACAAATTTCCGTTTTCTGTATTCCGCACTCCGTTTTCCGATAGGTAAAAAGCTA
>DCIZ01000154.1:0-2452 GCA_002317305.1 Campylobacter sp. UBA1713 | reverse complement strand
TCAAAAGAAAACGGCGGCGGGACGGCGGGCGGGGGCTTCGC
Source organism: Campylobacter sp. UBA1713 (assembly GCA_002317305.1). Lineage (GTDB taxonomy): Bacteria > Campylobacterota > Campylobacteria > Campylobacterales > Campylobacteraceae > Campylobacter. The sequence goes on along the minus strand of DCIZ01000154.1, from coordinate 2,411 downwards.
CCCTGCGACCCCCTTTCGGAAAACAGAAAGCGGAATGCGGAAAAACGGGATTTTATAAATTCGCTTTTTGGTGAATTTGGCTTTTTCACACCCTCGCCATAACAGAAAACAGAGTGCGGAAAACGGAAAACGGAATTTTACAAATTTACTTTTTAGCGAATTTGCAGATTTCACTCGCTCGCCAGGCAGGGGATTCTTCGGGCGGGCTTTCGCCTCCCTTACGAATGACGGCGTTGATTTGTGCTTTTTTTGAGAATCGCAAATTTCTGCATTCCGCAAACCGTTTTCCGTTTTCAGTTTTCCGAACGCACTCCGTTTTCCGATAGGCAAAAAGCTAACGCTTTTTTGAGCCTTCGCCAAAACTCTCTTTTCGCTAAAGCTCAAAGAGAGTTTTGGCGAAGGCGAGGGACGGGGGGCTACCGCCCCTGCGACCCCATTTAAGAGAACAGAAAACTGAATTTACAAAAATTTGTTTCTGTATAACCGCACTCCGAATCTACTCGCCGCTCGCTCTTAAAAGCACCTTCACGCCCGGCAGCTCCTTGCCCTCTATGAGCTCAAGGCTAGCACCACCGCCAGTCGAGATAAACGTCATCTCCTCAGCGTCTCCTGCTCGCTCCACCACATCTGCTGTGTCGCCACCGCCCACAACGCTAGTCGCAAAACTCTCGGCTATATAGTGGCTCATCTTAAAACTTCCCTTGCTAAATTTATCCATCTCAAAAACGCCCATCGGTCCGTTCCACCAAATGGTTTGTGCATCTTTTATAGCCTCCTGAAAGAGTTTCACGCTCGCTGGTCCTATGTCAAGCCCCATCCACCCAGCAGGAATCTCCTGAACAGGCAGATACTTAACCGGCGCATCGTTGCTAAAAGTCGGCGCAGCGACCACGTCCACAGGCAAGTAAATCTTCACGCCCAACTCACGCCCACGTTTTAAAATTCGCTCCGCTTCGCCCACCAGCTCCTCTTCTAAAAGCGAATTTCCTATGTCATACCCCAAAGACTTCAAAAAGGTAAAAGCCATACCGCCGCCAATGATGAGCTTGTCTACTCGTGGCAGCAAATTTGTCAGCGCTTGAAGCTTGCCACTTACCTTGCTACCGCCCACTACCGCGACAAAAGGACGGCTCGGCGTGCGAATGAGGTTGCGCGCAAATTCTATCTCTTTTATGAGCAAAAAGCCCGCGCACCTGTGCTGCTCATCAAAAAATTTCGTGATGGCATGAACGCTGGCGTGCGCTCTGTGGCAAACACCAAAGGCGTCATTTACGTAGTAGTCGCCGTAGGTCGCTAGCACGCTAGCAAGCGTTTCGTCATTTTTTGTCTCGCCCTTTTCGAAGCGGAGGTTGTCAAGTAGCAAAAGCTCGCCACTTTTTAGCGAAGAGACTGCCGCTTTTGCACTCTCGCCCACGACGTCTTTTACAAATTTGACATCGCGGTCTAGCAAACGGCTCAGGCGTTTTGCCACGGGTTCTAGCGAAAATTTCTCCTCGTAGCCGTTTTTTGGTCGCCCCAAATGTGAGCTCAAAACCACAGAACAGCCTTGGTCTAAGATGTAGCGAATGGTCGGAATCGCCGAACGGATGCGTCTGTCATCTGTAATGTTACAAAATTCGTCCATCGGCGTGTTGAAGTCGCAACGCAAAAAGACACGACTGCCCGCTTTAAACTCGAGGTCTTTGATAGAGATGATGTCGCTCATCGTTTATCCTTTGTTTAAAATTCAAAAAGTGGTATTATACTTAAATTTGACTTAAAAGATTCTTGGTAGCTTTTTGTGGACATTTTAACTGTTTTTCATTTTCGTATAAATTTCCTATAAACTATCTCGCAAAAAAACAAAACACCCACTAAAATGTAGCTCACAACGCCAGAGAAAACCGCCCAAAGTCGCTCGTCAAAAAACGACAAAAAAAGCGCTGTGCTGCCGTTAAAAATAAACATACCACACCAAACAAGCGTGAGCTTTCTCGTGTAGATGATATCTTTTTTGTTTAGGTTTGGCTCTTGCATCTTTGCAAATTTAGTTATCATAGCTTCGCCTTTTAGTGTCCACAAAAATGCAAAAAAGAGAGAAAAATTCACGATGCTCGGGTAGAAAAACACCAAAGTTTTGTTGTGAAAAAGTGCGTTAAAAGCAAAAAAAGCCGCGCAAAATAGCGAAAATTTGCTTTTTTGAAAAAACGCCTTTAATGTCCACACAACTGCCATAAAACCGCAAATGAGCGTCAAATTTAGTCCGCAAATTTCTCCATAAAAAACGGCAAACGGGTAAGAGAGAGTTGCCACAAAAAAACATATGTTTGTGAGGATTTTTAAGAATTTTAAAAGTTTATTTGTTTTTTTTATCATGGTTTTTTCTTTTTTTAAATTTATTTGGAATGCATTTAGGGCATCTCTAAAAACTA
>DCIZ01000109.1:4237-9442 GCA_002317305.1 Campylobacter sp. UBA1713 | reverse complement strand
AAACTGGTTTTTAGAGATGCCCTTGGAAAAATATAATTCACTACAATACACTCAACGTTTATCTTGTGTCTTTTTGCCAAATCCATAACAATATTTTTACACTCTTCATCTTTGACAATAATACACTTAAACTCTCTTGCATACACCACATCTTTCACCAAAACTTCTGCCATGCAAATTTGTTTACTCCGCTCATCTTTATAGTCTCTTTTTTCGAGAGTCTCCCAATCAATAGCTTCAAAACCTTCGTCATAATCACTGTAAAGTTTGGCTAGATTACTACAAGGATGAGCGGTTAAAATTTTTGCTTTTTGATATTTTGCAAACTCTCTTGTTATTAAAATATAACAAAAATTTATATTTTTATGTTCTTTTATGACACTTCCAGCAAACGGCGTTGGTTCAAAAAAAATGAAAAGGAACATAGTCTAAAATTCCAAGTTCCTTTCGCTTTTGGATAATTTCGCCATCTGCAATATCTAGCCTTTTGGCTTGCCAGCTGTCTAAAATCTGCCTAGAAAAAAGCCCGTTCAAAAATATTGACCCCAAATTTTCTATCGCCACTAAATGAAAAAGATCGGTCCAATTTCTTTCATATATCAAATTTCACCTAAAAGCAAATTTGATCTTACATCGCCACAGGTTTCATCGCGGGAAACAAGATGACATCTCGAATCGAGCGTTTGTTTAGTAGTAGCATGCAAAGCCGGTCTATCCCCAGTCCCCAGCCCACAGTCGGTGGCATCGCATAACCCAGTGCTGTGCAGTAGTCCTCATCCATCTCATGAGCCTCGTCATCGCCTGCGTTTTTTGCGTCTATTTGTGCCTTAAAACGCCCGTACTGATCTACTGGATCGTTTAGCTCATTAAACGCATTTGCCAGCTCACGCCCCGCCACATATAGCTCAAAACGCTCCGCCACTTGTGCGTTTGCATCGCTTCTACGCGCTAGCGGCGAGATGCTAACAGGAAAGTCGGTTATGAAAGTAGGATCTACTAGCTTTTTCTCTACATAGTTGTCAAAAAGTTCGCTTTGCAAATGCCCTAAGTCCAAATTTGGATTCGCCTCAAAACCGTCCGCTTTTAGCTTTGCTAGAATCGCCTCTTTGTCGCCCACCACTTCACGCGCCACGCCGCCTATTTCAACCAAAGCATCGAGGTAGCTCACACGGGCAAAAGGCTTCCCAAAATCCACCTCCACGCCGTCCCACTCTAGCTTTTCGCCCAGCCCTAGCCTCTCTCGTAAAACGGCAAAAAGCTCTTCGGTCAAGTCCATCGCCTCAAAGTAGTCATGCCACGCCCAATAAAACTCTATGCTCGTAAATTCAGGGTTATGCGTAAGGTCCATTCCCTCGTTTCGAAAATTTCGGTTTATCTCAAAAACCGCGTCCATTCCGCCCACAATTAGCCGTTTTAGGTAGAGTTCTGGTGCGATTCTTAAGAATCTGTCCACGTCAAGCGCGTTGTGATGCGTTACAAAAGGCTTTGCGTTTGCACCGCCAGCGACTGGATGCATCATAGGCGTTTCTACCTCTAAGAATCCACGCTCCTCAAAAAACCTGCGAATCGTGCGGACGATGAGCGAGCGTTTGGCAAAATCTTCACGCACACTGCCGTCCATGATCATGTCAAGGTAGCGTTGGCGGTAGCGCGCCTCTATGTCTGTTAGCCCGTGAAACTTCTCTGGAAGTGGCGAGATGGCTTTGCTAGCTAACACGACTTTGCTTGCGTGCATGCTAAATTCGCCCGTTTTGGTTACAAAAGCGTAGCCCGTTATCTGAACGATGTCGCCGACTTCTAGGTTTTTTTTGAATTTTGTATAGTCCTCTTCGCCGATAGACCCAAACGAGTAGTAAATTTGGACGTTGCCACTAAAATCCTCCACATTTGCAAAAGTGCTCTTGCCCGCAACGCGTTTTAGTTTTAGCCGTCCACAGATGGTAACCTCCGTTTCAGCCCGCTTCTCCTCGCCTTCTAGCTCTTTCACAAAAGCGAATTTCTCTTTAAATTCGCCGATGGTCATCTCGCGTTTCAAAAAATGCGGGTATGGATTCACGCCTAACTCGCGCAACTCTTGACTCTTTGCCACTCGAATTTGTTCTTGTTCTGTCTGCCAAATCACGTTTTTTCCTTAAATTTATCTTTTTTTGGTTTGCTCGTGAGCACCTATAAAAAACCATTTAAACAAATTTTGGTGTCTTGCTTTTTCGTTTGTTTTTGCATACCAAAAAATCAAGCCAAACTGGTTTTTAGAGATGCCCTCGTTTTTACGAAAATTTATTTTTACGCAAAAACGAATTTTTTAAATTTCTCACACTACGAATCTGCATTCAGTTCTCCGCACTGCATTTTTTACAAAAACCGTAAAGCTGTTGTATGTGCCCTGTTAGCCGAAAACCATGCGCCTCTGCTATCAAAACCTGTGCCTTTTCTATGCCCTCGTCTCGAAATTCTATGATCTCGCCACACTTTTTACATATCATGTGGTCGTGATGCGGTTTGTTTGCTAATTCTATCTTTTTGCCTGCCGTCCCAAAGCTAATGCTCGTTACAAAGCCCGCATCTTCAAGCAAATTTAGAGTCCTATAAACTGTCGCTATCCCCACATTTGCCCCGTTTGATCTCATTTTTAGCCTGTCGCAAAGCTGCTCTGGCGTAAGGTGCTCGCTCGTCTCATAAAGCGTTTTTAGCAAAGTCTCACGCTGCGAAGTAAATTTGAGTTTGGACTTTTTTAGAATCGCTTTAAACTCTGCAAGCAAGATGTCATATTCGACGCCGACCTCTCTCATCTCACTTCCTTTAAAACCCGTCCAGTCGTATCTTCGATGGCGTTTACTGCCTTGCTGTGAATCTCTTTGCTTTGGTTTAGTAGCTCGTTGTAGTCTAGTTTTGCAAGCGCTCCGCCGATGCTTTTTACACTAGAGTAGCTCACGCTTGAGGCGCTAAGTGCATCGTCGTAGCTCTTTGCTATGTCAAATTTGGCTACTATAGAGGCTACTATGCCAAAGATGCAAACCACTTTTGCCACGCCAAACGCCGCGCCTACCAACTTGTCAGCAAGACCTAGCCCGCTTAACGAGACGAATTTTGAGACGACCCAGCCAAGTAGCAAACAAAACGCCCACACAAACAAAAAGAGTAGAAAAAAGCCCAAAAAATTCGCCGTAGTTTCGTTTAAGGCAAATTTGCCAGCCAGCACGCCACCGAGTGAGTCAAAATTTCGGCTTGCTATGCTTACGCCCAGCACCAGCCCGACAAGCCCAACTGCTTCATTTACAAGCCCGCGAAAAAAACCTTTCGCACCAAAAACCACAACGCAAACCACAAGTAAAATATCAAACCAAATCACAACTTTTTCCTTTTATAATGTATATTCACCAAAAATTTAAATGCAAAAAGAGAGTTTTTTGTGCTCTGAAAATCCAAAACGGGGTCGCAGGGGCGTAGCCCCGCCCCCGTTTCTGAAAACGGAGTGCGGAAACGGAAAACAGAATTTGTCAAAATTTGCTTTTTCGTAAAACGGAAAACGGAAAACAGAGAACGGAAAACGGAATTTTGCAAATTCGCTTTTTCGTGAATTTTAAAGATTCTACTCGCTCAAATTTCAGGGGATTCTTCGGTCGGTAACGGAAAACGGAGTGCTGAAAACGGAAAACAGAATTTGTCAAAATTTGCTTTTTCGTAAATTTGTTTGTCGATTCTAGAGAATCGCAACTTTCCGCATTCCGAACGCACTCCGTTTTCCGTTTTCCGAACGCACTCCGCACTCCGAATCTACTCTATCTCGCTATTTCGCCTCGCCTTTTGCAAAGCCACTGCCATCGTCTGCATCCCTTCGCCACTACCTAGCTGCATAGCACTTAAAATTTGGTGCGTTTTATCTTCACGAATCAAATTTGCCACCGCCGTGTTATTTACTAGAATCTCCTGCAAACAGACTCGCCCGCCGTTTTTCCCACGCACAAGCTGCTGCGAAACGACCAAAAGTAAAGTAGACGCCAGCATACTTCGCACCAAATTTTGACGCGTCCCCTCAAAGCTGTCCACAACCCTGCTAACCGAACCGACTGCCGAATTTGTGTGCAAAGTCCCAAAAACCAAATGCCCCGTTTCGGCGGCTTTTATGGCGACTTCCATCGTTTGTGCATCTCGAAGCTCGCCTATGAGTAAAACGTCCGGGTCTTGCCTCAAAGCCGCCCGAAGCGCACTCACAAAGCTCTCTGTGTCGCGCCCAACTTCACGCTGCGAAAAGAGACTTTTGTCGTTTTTGTGAACAAACTCAACGGGGTCTTCGATGGTGATGATGTGCCTCTTTTGCGTTTTGTTTATCTCACCCAAAAGTGCCGCTAGCGTGGTGCTTTTGCCACTGCCCGTTGCGCCCGTTACCAGCACAAGCCCGCTTTTTTTATAAACCACGCTCTTTAAAATTTCAGGCATCTTTAAGGCGTCAAGCGATGGAATTTCACTCGGCACAAAACGAACTGCAGCGCAACTCCTGCCAAGTGCTAGGTAGAGATTCGCCCGAAAACGCCCCACGCCCGCCACCTCAAAGGCAAAATCCACCTCGTGTTCGCTTTTAAAACGCACCAAAAGCCGCTCGTCCAAAAACGGCAAAAGCAAATTTAACGCATCTTCATCGCCTAAAACCCTGCCAAATTCACCATCGCTTTCGCCCACACTGACAAGCTCGCCACACACTCGCATCTTTGGGCGCTCGCCACCCACAAGGTGAAGGTCGCTTCCGCCGCTTTTTACCAGCTCTTTTAGCAAATTTTCCAAAACCAAAACGCTCATAAAATTCGCCTATTTCGCCTACTCGATGATCTTTGAGACTTCAAAACTCTTGCCATCGCTCTTTGGTGCGTGGTTTAACACAAACTCCGCCACATCGCACTTTTTAGGCTCATCAGCACGAAGTGGCGTAACGCCGCCCATCGTGCTCACAGTCGCCTCAACGCTTGCTAGGTCAAGCTCGTTTAAAACTTCTACGAAGTTTACTATCTTTCCTAACTGCTCTTTAAACTCTTCACGCTTCTCATCTGCAACTTTCAAAGCTGCCAACTTTTCTAGCTTGTTTAACGCTTCATCGCTAATTATCATCGCTTTTCCTTTCGTAAAAAAAGCACATTATATCAAATTTAGCTTAAGGGCACCTCTAAAAACCATTTAAACAAAAGTTAGTGGCTTGCTTTCGAGCCTGTTTTT
>DCIZ01000109.1:0-4227 GCA_002317305.1 Campylobacter sp. UBA1713 | reverse complement strand
TTTTTGCCTTAAAATTCGTCAAATACAACAGTATTCTCCTCATTTTAAAACAAAAAATCGCTAAAAACACTCTTCGAAATCAAACCAAACTGATTTTTAGAGATGCCCTTAAATTTTATGAAAATAAAAGCATTAAAAAGGTAGAATCTCGCCGATTTTATTTTTTAAGGAATTCAAATGTCTACAAATTTAGACTACATAAAGGCAACTCTCTCACGAGAGGAGCAGTTTTTGGAAAATGCCATTAGGGGCGAAAAATTTTTCAAAAAACATCTAAAAAAATTTATCTTTGTCGCCGTTGTGCTAGTAGGAGTCGCCATCTTTTTTGTAGTCAAAAATTTTGTCGATGAGGCAAATTTAAAAAGCGCAAACGAGGCTTACACCACGCTTTTAAAAGAGCCTAAAAACGCACAAGCACGAGCGACTTTACGCGAGAAAAACGCAAATTTGTTCGCACTTTTTGCGCTAAAAAGTGGCGACTTGACCGCCATAAAAGAGGCGCTTACTCTACCGACTGACCCGCTTTTGAAAGAGAGTTTAACGGTGGCTAGTGGCACAAAAAGCGATGCTATTTTGGTAGATTATGCACGAATCGTGGATGGCTTTGGCTACTTAAAAAATGGCGACTTTGAAAAGGCGAGAATCGAATTTGACAAAATTTCACCCACTTCGCCACTAAAAGACCTAGCAAACAAACTTTGGCACTATCAGGGCTTGAAAAAATAAGAAAGGAAAAATATGAAAAAAATTTTTATGCTAGCGCTAACACTGGCTTTGACGCTCGTTTTTACTAGCTGTTCGACTAGACGAGAATACTACAAACCAGAAGAAGAGACAAAGGCAAAAATTCGGAATCAAGACAAAGTTGAGGCGGTTTTGCCCGCTAGAATCATTCACACGACTAGTAGCGGTGCTACGCTCAAAAACGGCATGTTTGTAAACAAAAACGGCGACATCTCAAAGCAAAAGCTAGAAGAAGATGAACGATTTTTGGGAAGTTTTGACGGCTACAACGTCATCACAACGCTAGAAGGCATGTTAAAAGTGCTTCAAGGCGAGAGTGTCAAATTTGAAAAAAAGCTAGACTCGATGCCTATTAGCGCAAACATAGATGGCACGACTTTGGCGGTTTTGACTAGCTCAAACACCATTTATCAGATAGATTTGGCAAAGGGTGAAACGCTGTTAGAATACACGCTACCAAAAGCATATTCTATAGACTCTGAGATAGCCATGCCGCAGTTTTTTGGCAACATGATATTGTTCCCTAGCGTAGACGGCAAGATCATCGCCGTAGACAGAAAAAAAGCAAGCATCATGCGAGACATGGTGGTCGGCAGCGAATACTTCTTTAACAACATAATAGCGCTTGGTGTATTTGGCGGAAACAACCTCGTGGGCGTTACAGGCAACAAAATAGCCATCGCTGGCGGTAGCGGCGGGACGAAGTATTTTGACGAGCAGATAAAAACGGCTATAGTTGACAACGGCTTTGTATATGCATTTTTAAAAGATGGACGCATCATAAAGCTAGACATGGATCTAAAAGTGGTAAAAGAGACGATGTTTCGCTTTGCCATTTACGTCAAGGCGGTCATCAAAAATGGCGAGATTTTTGTTTTTGAAAAAACTGGCTACAAATTTAAGCTAGACTTAGACTTAAACACAAAAGATGTTTTAAAACTTCGTGGCGACATAGACGACTTTGCCTTTTTGACAAAAGATCTCTTTTATTATGGCAGAGTTGGGCTTGCGCTAGAGTAGTTGCGCTGTTTGCAAACGAAGCGAAAGATGAACAACTTCATAGCAGTTGAGTTTTCAAAACATAGAATTTTGCTGAGAAACCTACAAATTTTATCTGTGGGCGAATTTAGCAAAAAACGAAATTTGAAGCTATTTTTCGGTGTCGATATGTCAAGGTTTTACACGCTTGTCTTTTGGCGAGAGGCAAAGAGTAAATTTTTGCTAAAAGACATGGCTGAATATGAGCGAATCGCAGGGCTTTGCGAAGCCAAATTTGAGTGCAAGATAAAAAAGCGAATTTGTTTTTACACAGGGGCGGTTTGCGGAAAAGTTTTAAGAACGCAAGGGTGGAAGTTTTACGAATTTGATGGCGAAAAGAGGTGCTAATGATTTTAGTTGATGTTGGCAACACTAGGGCGGCGTTTTTTGACGGCAAAAAAGTTTGGTATGTAAAAGAGCGTGATTTTTTAAATTTTGTGCCAAAAGTGCGTTGTTTTTACATAAACGTAAATCCACGTTTAAGCGAATTTCTAGCTTCAAATGAGCTTTTTGTAGACATTTCGCCACGCGTTTTAAAGGCGCTAAACAGCAGCTACAAAGGGCTAGGAAGCGACCGTGCTGCCGTTTGCTTGGCGGTAAAAGAGAGAGAAAAAACGCTTGTTGTAGATGCAGGAAGTGCCATCACGCTTGACTTTGTGAGCGGTGGCGAGCACAAGGGCGGTTGCATCATCCCCGGTTTTATGGCGCAGCTTGCGGCATTTGCAAACATCTCCACAAAACTAGCGTGCGACTACAACGAAAACATTTCGCTGGCAAATTTGCCGCTTTGCACGCAAGATGCTTTGAGTTACGGTGCGGTTGCACCTGTGGTAGCACTGGTGGAGAAACTGGCATGCGAGCTGTGTGGCGAAGGTGGCTTTATGCGTGCTGGCAAATTTAACGGCGACAAAAGTGTGGAGGTAGTTTTAACGGGTGGCAACGGCAAGATTCTCTCAAAATTCATAAAAGGCTCGGTTTTTGATGAGTTGCTTATCTTTAAAGGGATGCAGGTGGCACTTTAAAACTATACAGAAACCATAAAAAAATAAAAGGAAAAAAATGCTAACTATAGCACTTCCAAAAGGCAGAATTGCCGAAGATACTCTAAAAATTTTTGCAGATGTTTTTGGTGGCGAGTTTAAATTTGAAGACCGCCTATTGCAGCTGGTAAAGGGCGATTTTCGTTTTTTGCTAGTGCGAAACCAGGACATTCCTACCTACGTAACGCATGGTGCGGCAGACTTGGGCGTGGTGGGGCTAGATGTGCTAACAGAACACGAAGCGCCTGTTTTACGCCTGCTAGACTTGCGGATGGGGCGTTGTAAAGTGTGCGTGGGGACTGTGGGAGGCGAAAGTCTTGATTACTCAAAACCAGAAATTCGCATAGCGACAAAAATGCCATTCATCACAAGAAGCTACTTTTCGAAAAAAGCGGTCGCGGTGAAGATCATAAAACTCTACGGCTCGATAGAGCTCGCACCTTTGGTGGGGCTGGCTGACGGCATAGTAGACATAGTCGAGACAGGCGCTACAATGCGGCAAAACGGGCTAGGCGTGAGTGAAACCATCATGGAGAGTTCAGCATATCTCATAGCCAACAAAAATAGCTTTATCTTAAAAAAACACGAAATTCTATCGCTCTACCACAAAATAGGCGAGAGAGTGGCGTGAATGCGTGCGGAGTGCGGAGTGCGGAAAACAGATAATGGAGAACGTAAATTTGTGTAAATTTGTTTTTTTAAATTTGACAAATTTACGCCACGTCAAGCTACGGAGAGCGGAAAAACGGAAAAATGAAAAAGGTTTTAATTATGTTTGGAATTTTAGCAACTTTGTTTGGCGGTTGTAAAGATGGCGTAAAAAGCGTGGACGTAAAGCCTTCACTACTTGAACGCTACACCGTCATAGACATTAGGGAGAGTTACGAGTGGGAGGAGCGTGGCGTGGTGAAAGGTGCAAAGCTAATAAGCCTCAGCCAAGACGACTTTGTAGAGCGTGTGCGTAAAGTGGTGCAAAATTCGCAAAAACCAGTCGCACTCATCTGCCGAAGTGGTGCACGAACCGCTCGTGCTGCAAACATCTTAAAGGCGCAAGGGGTGGAGGTTACAGATCTAGCTGGCGGTATGAACTTGCTAGAGAGCTACGGCTATGAGCCTGTGCCCGCGCTTGAGTCTGTGAAGTGAGCGGGTGGCGTTTTGGTGGTGAAAAGCTCGCAAATTTAAATTTAAACAAAAAAGGCTAAAAGATGAAAATTTCGGTGATAGTTCCTATTTACAATGTAGAAAAATATCTCAAAAGATGTTTAGATTCCATAGTAGCACAGAGTTTTAAAGATTTTGAAGTGATCTTAGTAGATGACGGTAGCACAGATTCTAGCGGCAAGATAGCTGACGAATATGCGATGAGATTCGACAACTTTTGTGTGATTCATAAGGAAAACGGGGG
>DCIZ01000118.1 GCA_002317305.1 Campylobacter sp. UBA1713 | reverse complement strand
AAGAGCACAAAACATTTCTTGAAATCGAGCCAAACTAGTTTTTAGAGATGCCCTTAAATATCAAAAAAAAAAAAACGAAAACAAAATCTAAACAAAAAAATATTTCATTTAACAACGATTTAAAAAAAAATGTTATAATGTAAAAATTGTTATTTTAATAGAAAGGAAACAGAATGAGATTCAAACTTCAAGGATCTTACATAGGTATCTTAGCCCTCACAGGATTAGCAGCAACGAGTGCCAGTGCGACAAACATGGACATCACAAACGTCTACCTAAGAGACTACCTGGACATGGGTCAAAACAAAGGTGCGTTTAGGGCGGGTGAAACTTCGCCGACCATCACACTAAAAAATGGCTCTACACTAAGTTTTACAAACTTAACCATGCCAAATTTTCGCTCTGGAATTTTAACTAGTGGAGACTACACAGCGCTCGGTGGAGCTTACACCGCTACGTGTAACCACAACCACAACAGGACTTATCAAGTCTATGGACCAACAACCTACAAAACCATTAACCAAGTAGCCGTTCAGTCCACTTCTGGCGAATACCGAGTAACGCCAGACTCTCGTTACACACGTCTTAACAAATATGTAGTCGAAACTGTGGGCGTAAAACCCATAAACATGGACACAAACAAAGATGGTAAAGAGACTACTGCAGAAATTCAAGCAGCCTTAAATTCGTCTCGCTTTCAGACCACCTACAACGGCAAAAACATGACCATCGTTTACAGGGCAGGTTCTGGAACGTTTAGTGCTTTCTTAAACGGACAGCAAGTCGTCAGTAGCAAAGCCTACAACAGCTCAAACATAAACGGGCAAGTCTCTAGTGTCATTGACATCCGCACCACTTCAGACGGCACGGAGATAAAATACGACCCAGCTGTAGACAAGGCAAATGGCAACTGGGTTGGATATTTTAACTACAACTCACCTGGCGATAGCGGAAGTGGCGTTTACATCTACGACAACGAAGCAAAAGAGTGGCGTTACCTCGCTTCTCACACCTTTGGTTACACGGGTGCTAGCAACAGCAAGGGCGGAAGCATCTATGCATCTGGACTGGAGTATGAACAATACGTCAAAAACCACACGCAAGACATAAAACTAAATGGCAACACAAGCTATGAACTAAAAGGCTTTTTAAACGTTGACACTCGTTACCACAAAGACCAAAACATAACTGGTGGCGGAACGCTAGTCATAAATTCAAAACTTGTCCAAGATGGCGGCGGGCTTATATTTGACGATAAAACTTATACCATCGGAGGAAGTGGTAGCTGGCAGGGCGCTGGACTTGACATAGCTAAAAACGGAACAGTAAACTTTAACATAAAAGGCGTTTCGGGCGATGCTATCCACAAAATAGGCGAGGGCACGCTAAAAGTAAACGTAGCAACGGGCGTAGACTACAAAACGGGCAACGGCGTAACAGAGCTAAATGCACAAAATGCCTTTAACCGAATTTACCTTACAAATTCGCTTGCGACTCTTAAATTTGGAAATTCTAGCTTTGACTTAGGCAAGATTAGCTTTGGTTACGGTGGTGGCACGCTAGACCTAAACGGACACAGCGTAACTACTGGCTACATAAACAGCTACGACGTGGGCACAAAGATAACAAACACAAAGGCGACTGCTTCGACTGTTACCATCTCAAACACGCAAGACTACTTGTTTCATGGCAGTTTTAACGGAAATGTAAACCTAGTTTCGACTTACGCTTACACGCCTATCTTTACCGCATCTCAAATCGAAACTAGAGCTAGCACTTCTAGCTCAAGCTACACAGGCAACACGCTTGTCTTTGACGGCGGCTTTGACGTAAAAGGCGCTACATTTGCAAACAAAACCGTCATCTTGCAAGGGCATGCGGTAGCACACGCGGTGGCGACTGCTGACGTTTTGGAGCAAGTTCGCAAAACAGAAACAAACGCACCTAGCTACTATAACTCAGGGAATCCGAGCGAATTTGAACAGCCAGACTGGGACACACGTAGTTACAAAGCAAACGAGATAAAACTAACAGACGCAAAGCTAAACATAGGACGTAACACAAACGTAACAGGCAACATCACAGCGAGCCGTTCTGGCATCTTTATAGGTGGCGATGCGCTAGTTGCACTTGACAGGCTAGACAACCTAGACAGCGCTTACGGCACTGAGGGCTGGACGGTGAATCAGAAGATAGAGTTTGGCAACAGCCGAAACGACTCTACCATAAATGTAAACGGCAACATCACCGCAAATGGCAAAAGCACTGTTAGAAACTACGTAAATTTAAAACTAGACACGCTAACTTTGGGCGACCAAAGCCAGTTAAGAGACTACTCTAGCTGGATAACATTTTCGAATTTAAAGTCTCTAAATTCGACTGTAAGCTCTAGTTTGTTTAAGCTCACAAATGCAAACATCACCACAGATGCTTCGACAGTCTTTGACGTAGGGCAAATTCAAGTAACAAACGGCACGCTAAATTTGGACGTAAAAAGCAAAGCTAACACCTTGCTAAACGCTACAAACGGCGCGACAGTAAACGCAAAGCAGTGGTATAGCGCAAACATCACGGGCGATGAGAGCAGTAAATTTAAATTTGAGACTTTAAGCCTAACAGGCACAAACAACAAGATCAACGCAAAATATGTGGAAGTTAATAACACTTTAGCTTTGCAAAACGTAGGCACAAACAGCACAGACGTAAACAGCAAATTTCACGCACTTAGCGTTGCTGGCACTTTGGCACTTGCAAAGACAGCGAAAATTACCGCTGACTTTAACCCAAGCGTTATGATAGGCTCAAACCTTAAATTTAACACGACATACAGCTTCGTTACGGCAAACGCTTTGCAGGACAACAGAACGGACAAGAGCATCGCTACGACTTTTGGCGGCACAAGTGTAAACGGACTTAGCACAGAATACACTACAAACAGCACGGCAATAACCGTGAAATTCATAGGCTCAAATGCAGCTTTGTCTAAAACAAGCGACACTAGAAGTGCTTTGGGCGGAATGAGTGAAATGAGGTTGGCTTTGGCTGAAATAGGCAAACTCGCCGCGCAAGAGGCTAAAATAGCGCTTAACACGAGATTGGTTTTGGAAAATTATGAACTACTAAACACCAACGTAGGCTCAAATTTT
>DCIZ01000137.1:1940-2536 GCA_002317305.1 Campylobacter sp. UBA1713 | reverse complement strand
TGCCGTCTCTGAACCACTTTTGTCAGGCACAGTCCACTAACATGTCAAAAGCCACAGCACCAGCAAAGTAAATCAAAGGCAGAAACGTCTCGCCGTTGCCTTTGACGTTTGCGAAGCCCTAAACGTGCCAAACGCAAATTTGTCTAGCAGTTTTTGCTACAAAAAGCATTGTTTGAAAGCAAAGAATTTGCAAAACGACATATTTAAAATAGACATCTATTTTAGGGCATCTCTAAAAACTACTTAATGGCATCTCTAAAAAACTACTTAACTAAATTTGAGTGGCTCACTTTCGAGCCTGTTTTTACGCTTTTTTGCCTTAAAACTCGTCAAATACGTTAAGTATTCTCCTCGTTTTAAAACAAAAATTCGTTAAAAACATTTCTCAAAATTGAGCCAAACTAGTTTTTAGAGATGCCCTTAACTAAATTTGAGTGGCTTGCTTTTTTGTTCGTTTTCGTATATTTTTACCTTAAAATTCGTCAAATACGACAGAAAACTCCATCATTTTAAGAAAAAAATCTCCTGTAAAACAAGCGAAGTGCTTTTTTGCAAAGCCGAAGTTTCTGTGTAAAAACACTCCGAAAAATCAAGCC
>DCIZ01000137.1:0-1925 GCA_002317305.1 Campylobacter sp. UBA1713 | reverse complement strand
GGTTTTTAGAGATGCCCTTAAATTTTCATCAGTCAAAAAACTTGCGAAATTTCTCCGCTTTTAAAGACCCGAGCGTGCGTTTTTGCCTTTGCTCCTCGCCACTCTCAAAAAACAAAATAGTCGGCGGTGCAAAAACCCCAAAACGCTCCAAAAACGCCTTTGTCTGCTCGCTATTTTCCGTGATGTCTACCTTTACGACCTGCCAGCCGTCAAATTTGTTTTTAGAGAAAAATGCCTCATAATCTTTACAATTTTCACACCACGAAGCCCAAAAATCCACCACGACTTTTTCGTTTTTAGACAAAACTGCCTCCAACGCCTCGACCGAATTCACCACTGGCACGTTTGACCTAGACCGCTCATCACCAAAAAACCCGCTCGCCGCCAAAAAAACCGCCACACAAACGCTTGCGCAAAAAAGCGCCACCGCAAATTTACCACGTGGCAAATTTCTCGTAAAACAAAAAACCATCGCCAAAAATAGCACCGCATAAGCCAAATTTAAGTAAGCCCACGCAAACGCACGCCCAGCGATCCAAACCGCCAAAAAGAGCATCAAAAAACCAAACGCCACTTTCACGCGCTCCATCCACACGCCCGGACGCGGCAGCACCTTGCTCCCAAAAACGCCCAAAAGCAAAAGCGGCAAGCCCATTCCAAAACCCATGCACCAAAGCGCCAGCCCGCCAGTTAGCACGCTTTTGCTTTGCGAGATGTATAGCACCGCGCCCGCAAAAGGCGCCGCTACGCACGGACTTAACACGACAGAGCTAAAAAGCCCGAGCAAAAAAACGCCAAAAAGTCCGCTCAAATTTGACGTTTTTCGAGAAACAAACGTCTCAAAAGCCGCTGGCAGTCGCACCTCAAAAACGCCAAAACACGGCAAAGAGAGCAAAACAAAAAGCAAAGAAAACGAGAGTAAAACAAATTTGTTTTGGAGCGCCGCGCCCAAATTCACCCCAAAAAGCGAGACTAAAATGCCGAGCATTGAGTAGGCAAACGCCATGCCAAGCACGTAAAAAAGCGCAGTCAAAAAGCCGTTTTTACCGCCTTTTAGTAGCAAAATTTGCGACAAGATGGGAATCATGGGAAATGCACACGGCGTAAAAGAGAGCATGAGTCCGTAGCCTAAAAAGGCTAAAAGCGTGAGCAAAAACGCGCCACCAAATTTTGCCGCTATCTGTTCGGTTTCGCTTTTTTCAGTTTTTTCGCTTTTTTCGGTCGTGGTGGTTTTATCGCCCGATGCGTTAAATTCGTTTTTGTCAAATTTGTCTAAATTTTTTTCACCAAAAGTGGGCTTAAATTTGCCAAAACCCAGCTCATTTGTAGCGTAAATTTTGCCGCCTTTTAGCTCAAAAGAAAAAACTTGCGGTTTGTAGCAAAAGCCGTCAAGCGCACATCCAAGTAGCTCAAGTCGCCACGAAGTGCTGTTGTTTTTTGGCACAATTAGCGAAAAATTTCCGCGAAAAACCTCGTAGTCTTTTAGCTTTTCTGGACGCGGCAAAGTGGGCGAAAGCTCGCCCGTGTCGTCAAAAAGCGTTACTTTGTCCGCATAAACATATACGCTAGAATCTAGTTTTACGTCAAAAACAATCTGCTTTTCGTCCTCTTTTGCAAAGACTTTAAACGCCTCTTTGTCTGGCACTGGCGCACCAAAAAGCAAATTTAAAAAAACGAGAAAAAATAGAAAAAATTTCATGATACTCCTATTCGGAAAACGGAAAACGGAAAACGGAAAACGGAATTTGTGAAAATTTGCTTTTTAGCGAATGTGAAATTACCAAACAAACATGAAAAACGCCAAAATAAAACGCCGTCATTCTGAGCGCTAGCGAAGAATCCCCTGCCTGGCAAGGGCAAAGAATCCACAAAACAAGCGAAGCGCTCGGCTTGCCGATGTTTCTGTGTAAAACAAGCGAAGCGCT
>DCIZ01000018.1 GCA_002317305.1 Campylobacter sp. UBA1713 | reverse complement strand
GGCGTGGGCTACGCCCCAGCTGGCCCATGAATCGCTCCGCCATCCGCATTCTGCATTTACAGCTTGCCCTTTTTCTTGAGCTCCTTGTGCCACTCATTGTGTAGGTGATAAATTTCATCCTCTTCCATGTAGCCGTGAATCATCGAGCCCGCCGCGCCTTTGATGGCAAAAAGCGTCATGTAAAGATGCGTTATAAACATCGCGATGCAAACTACCGCGCCCACGTTGTGAACGATGGCAAGCACACGCAAACTCTCCACGTCAGGAGAGAGCATAAACATAGACAAGCCACTTACTATCATAGTAAGCCCGCCAAAAATAGCCACATAAAACCACTGCTTTTGCCCCGCGTTAAATTTGCCCGCAGGCACGACAACGTTCTTTTTTGAGAGGTAGCCACCGCCCATCATTAGCCACTTTATGTCAAGCAAGCTAGGAAGCATCCGCCCGACAAACATAAAAAACATAGGCAGCACCGCCACACAAAAGGCAAAATTTGCGATGATGTGCGCATTTTTACAAAACCGCACAAAAGTCCCGCCGCCAAAAGTGCTACCAAACATCATAATCAGTCCAGTCGGCACCAGCACGACCCACGAAAGCGCCGCCACAGCGTGAATCACCCTTTGGTAAAGCGGAAACGCAAGCACCTTTGTCCCACCGTGTTTGTAGTGTCTAGCACCGATGATGGCGTAGTGAATGCTAAACGCCAAAATGGTAGCCACCGCCGCACCCAAAGTAACCCACGCAAAGACACCGCCACCTTGAAGCTTTACCCAAAGCGCCGCCGCACCGCTGTAACCGCCAGTCTCTAGCCGCGCAGCTCCTGTGATGCCTTCCATCATCTGATTCGAGCCTGTAAATTCAGCAAAAGCACAGCTCACCGCCGCGCCCAAAAAACAAAAAGCTAAAAAAATTCTCTTCATTTTTTGCTCCTTACAAACCTAAATTTGACTTTTGCCTGTTGTTCTCGTTTCTTGCTATCACGCGCCTTCTAAAGATCTCGCTCACCATCTCGCCGTCTCCAACCAAAAGTGCGTTGTCAGCGCAAACCGCCGCACACATAGGCACACGCCCTTCGGCGATGCGGTTTTGTCCGTAAAGTTTGCGCTCTTTTTCGCTGTTTGTCTCTTCTGGACCGCCTGCGCACATGGTGCATTTGTCCATAGCGCCTTTGAAGCCAAACGCGCCATTTTTTGGAAATTGCGGCGCACCAAAAGGACACGCATAGAGGCAGTAACCACAACCGATGCATTTCTCTTTGTCATGAAGCACGATGCCATCTGCTCGTATGTAGAAGCAGTCTACTGGGCACACTTGCGCACAAGGCGCGTCTGTGCAGTGCTGGCAGGCGATGGTGGTGCTCTTTTCTAGCCCTTCTACGCCATCGTTTACGGTGATGACCTTACGGCGTGAGATTCCTAGTGGAATTTCGTGCGCCGCTTGGCACGCGACTTGACATGCAAAGCAGCTGGTGCATCGCTCTACATCTACAAAAAATTTCATTCTTCCCATTATCTTTTCCTTTTTTTACGTTGGCAAATTTGCCAAATTCAAATTTAGCTTTGTGGCGGCGGGTCTGCAAATTTACTTCACAACCGCCACAAAAGCCCTACTCACACTTTCTCAAAAAAGCTAGTTTGTGGCATGCTTTGGTCGCTTGCGCGCTCTAGCTGACAAAGTCCTGCGTTGTATTCTGCCATCTGTGTAACGATGTCAAAGCCGTAGTTTGTTACTGTGTTAAAGCTCTCGCCGATGGTATAAGGCAAAGTGCCTGCTGGGTAGTTTGCCGCTAGACTTTCACCTTGGAACATGCCCGCAAAGTTATAAGGCATGCAGATTCTGTCTGGCGTAACACTCTCTGAGTAAGCACACTTGACTTTGATCTTCGTGCCGTGTGGCGAGTGAATCCACATATATTCGCCATTTTTGATGCCGTATTTTTTAGCTAGCTCTGGATTTACTTGCGCAAACATCTCTGGCGTAATGGCTGCTAGGTATTTGCTCGTTCTTTCTAACATTCCAGCACCACTCAAATTTACCAAACGCATAGAGGTCAAGATGATAGGGAAGTCCTTGCTCCAGTTTTGCTGTTTCTGCTCGCTGATGTATTTTGTGCTTGTTCGCCAGTGATTCTCTTGGTCAGGGAAAGTAGGGAATTTTTGCACGAGGTCTTCACGCGGGCTGTGTAGTGGCTCTCTGTGAAGTGGAATTTGGTCGTGGAATTCCCACACTTTTGCGCGGGCTTTTGCGTTGCCACACGGGCAGATGTTTGCCTCTTCGCACTTTTTGTTTATGATGCCGCTCATATCCATCGACCAGCTCTTGCCCATGAGCGCTTTCTCTTTTTCTGTGAGTTTGATGCCCAAAACTTTTTCGATGTTTGCCTTTGTGATCTCTGGGTAGCCGTCCTGGACCGTCGCCTCTGGCGAGCTTACGCCCACTGCTAGCTGGCTAACGCCATCGTGCTCCAAACCAAAGCGATTCCTAAACGGCATGCCACCTTTCCAAATAGGCTTGTTTAGGTCGTAAAGAATCGGCGTGCCTGGGTGGTTTTCGTTCCAACAAGGCCAAGGAAGTCCGAAGTATTCGCCTGCAACTGGCGTCCCCTCATAACCTAGCTGCGTGTCTGGGTCAAAGCACGCCCAGTTCTCCTGATGGCGGCGGATTCTGTCCACTCGTCTGCCTTGAAGTCCTATAGACTGGCACATTCTAGCCACTTCGTTTGTCGCGTCATCTGGCCAAACAAAGCTATCTTTTACCTTTTTTAGCTCGCCGTCTACGACATCCATCATCAAAGACTGCGTGTATTCTTCGTAAAAACCAAATTTTTTCGCAAATTCAAACATGATCTCGTGGTCGCCTTTGCTCTCCCAAATAGGCTTTACCACTTGACTTCGCCACTGAACAGCGCGGTTAGTCGCATGAAGCTGTCCTTCGCACTCAAACTGAGTTGCCGCTGGCAAGATGTAGATGCCATCTTTTCGGTCGCTTAAAACCGCTATCTCATTTACAAAAGGCTCAGCTACGACTAAAAGGTCTAGCTTGTCTACGGCTTTTTTTATCTTGTGTAGTTGGCTCATAGATGTGATGCCCACGCCTTGAACCCAAAGCGCGCGAAGTCGCGGCGTGCTAGAAGTGATGGTGTCTTCGCCGAGTGCCGCTTGCCACCATTTTGCTAGCGTGATGCCTCTTTGAAACTGCCACTTTGTATCGACTGGTTTTTTTGCATCATATGAGTAAAATTCGTTAAATTTAGTTCCTTTGATGGCAGCGCCCTCGCCACTTACTGGCTCTTTTACACTCACCGCAAAACGTTTGCTAAATTCGTCGTAGTTTACGCCCCAGCCCTGGCAGTAGTATCGCCACGCGCCTTCGCCCACGCCGTAGTATGCTGGAAGTGTGTCAGCGAGGTTGCCCATGTCTGTTGAGCCCTGAACGTTGTCGTGTCCACGGATGATGTTGCAGCCCGTTCCTGGTTTGCCTACGTTTCCTAGCACTAGTTGCAAAACTGCCCAAATTCGCGTATTTGAGCTACCGACTGAGTGTTGTGTAACGCCAAGCGCCCACGCCAAAGAGGCTGGCTTTGTAGTAGCAAAAATTCGCGTAATCTCTTGTAACAAAGAGACTGGCACGCCTGTAACATCGCTAGTTAGCTCTGGTGTCCACTTTGCAGCTTCGGCTTTTATCTCGTCTACAGCATAAGCTCGCGTCTTGATCATCTCTTTGTCTTCCCAGCCGTTTTTAAAGATGAGATGTAGCATGCCGTAAGCTAGTGCGATGTCAGTGCCTGGTCTAAAACGCACATAGTAGTCAGCTTTTGCCGCACTTTTTGTGTAGATAGGATCTACGACTATTAGCTTTGCGCCGTTGTCTTTTGCCTGAAGCATGTGGCGAAAGCCTATTGGGTTTGCTACCGCTGGGTTTGCGCCCACACAAAAGATAACTTTTGAATTTGCTCTCACATCTCCAAAGTGATTCGTCATCGCGCCATATCCCCACGTGTTTGCCGCTCCTGCAACGCTAGTAGAGTGGCAGATTCTCGCTACGTGGTCTATGTTGTTTGTCCCCCAAAACGCCGCAAATTTGCGGAAGTAGTAACTTTGCTCATTGTTAAATTTGGCTGAGCCCAAAAACTCTACTGCATCTGGTCCGCTCTGTTTGCGAATTTCGAGCATCTTGTCGCCTATTTCGTTTATGGCTTGCTCCCAGCTAATGCGCTCCCACTTGCCGTTTACTTTTTTTAGCGGGTATTTTACACGTTGTTTTGACTTTGTCAAATCCATCTGGTCAATGCCTTTACAGCAGTGGCTACCTTGAGAAATAGGATGGTCTATAGCCATCTCTTGTCGCACCCACACGCCATCTTTTACTTCAGCGACTATGCCACAACCCGCTGAACAGATCGAGCACACTGTGCGAACTTGCTTTGTGCCGCCGTATGGCTCTCTAAGCTGACTAGCTGGTTTTACCTTTTCGTTTGTAGCACCAAAAAGCGTTGTTGCTGCGCCACCAAGCGCTGCGAACTTCAAAAAATTCCGTCTGTTGATCTCACTCATTTTCACTTCCTTTTAAATTTTTTCACCGCGTTGCGTAATACTTTTTCCACATCTCGCTCTCAAAGTAAAGCACCTCTTTTTTCTTGCTTTTGCCTCGCACAACCCCGCTGTCGTCTGCTGGCTCTGCAAGTGCGCCTGTCGGTGCGACCGCTGCGACTGCAGTAGCAGCTGCTGCTCCCTTGAACAACTGCTTCAAAAACTCTCGCCTCTTTTGCATGTTTTCTCCTTAAATGATAAAATAAAACCATTTTCTAATTATTACAAAATGTGTTAAATTGGGGTCGCAGGGGCAAAGCCCCCGTCCTCCAGCCCACGCCACATCTACCTTTGAGCGTAGCGAAAAGGCAGATGTGGCGTGGGCGAAATAAAAAAGCGTTAGCTTTTTTGCTTTGTAATAAATAGAAAATAGGCTTAATGATAAAAACTGGGAATTCTATCCTTTTTGTCTTTACATTAAAATAATTATATTAAACTAATTTTAAAAACAAATTTTAATTTAATTGTTTTATTTTTATATTTTTAAACTTTCCTGAATTTTTGTAACTAATTTTCGTGATTTATTTACATTTTTGGTTATTATTTATAAAATCTTAAGGGCATCTCTAAAAACCA
>DCIZ01000045.1 GCA_002317305.1 Campylobacter sp. UBA1713 | reverse complement strand
GAAAGAGGCGTTTGCTAAATTTGGCAGGTCGCAAGAGGCGCTAACTCAAATTTACGAAAGATGTTTAAAAGAGAAAATTTTAGTGGAATTTTTAGAAAAACACAAAGGAGAGATAATGGACGCACTTGATTATGTTGCGGGGGTAAACTACTGGGAAAACAAGATGAAAGCGCTGGAGTTGGAAAAAGAGGCAGACGGCAAGCTAGAGTGGCTAAAAGGGCACGAAGAGGGGCTGGTGGAAGGGCTTTCAAAAGGAATGGAAGTGGGGCTGGCTGAAGGGCGAGAAGTGGGGCTGGCGGAAGGCGAAACAATAGGCGTAAACAGCGTTTTAGAAAAGCTCATAAAAGACGGTCTCATCACGCCTGAAATGGCAGCGCAATACATCAAAAAAGGCTAAAATTCAAAAGCCTAAAAACGTCTTAACGTAAATTTGCAGATAAAAATTAAAAATTTGCAAATGCAAAAAATGTCCAACTAGAACGCCGTCATTCGACAGGGTTGAAAAGGCGAAGCGAAGAATCCACTGAAATTTGAGTAAGTCAAAAAGCTAAATTCACGAAAAAGCAAATTTAACTTTTTACGCCCTCGCCAGGCAGGGGATTCTTCGGTCGGCTTTCGCCTCCCTCAGAATGACGGCGTTGCACAACCTTTTCGCATTTTACTAAAATTTAGCGAGAATCAAAAAAGCCCAAATCAACGCCGTCATTCTGAGGTAGCCGTAAGGCTACCGAAGAATCTCCTGAAATTTGAGCAAGCAAATTTGTCAAAACGTCAAAAACGCATGAACAAACGCCGTCATTCTTCGGTCGGCTTTGCCTCTACTCAGAATGACGGCGTTGATTTGACTTTTTTGTATAATCGTAAAATCTGCAACACGCAACACGAAATCTGTATGTAAAAAGCTAACGCTTTTTTTATTTTTCCAGTCACATTTTCCTTTCTATAAGAGCTAAAAAAATGTGGCTGGAGGTGGGACGGGGCTACGCTCCTGCGATCTTATTTGGAATTCTAGGCGTGGCAATTTACGAGTTTTAAGAGATGTTTGGCACATTTGCACTTTACATAAAAAATAAAAAAAAGAGTATACAAAAAAATGGAATTTGAAGTTTTAAAAAAAGATGGCAACGCCCGTGCGTGTAGGCTAAAAACGGCTCACAGCGAAATTTTAACGCCAGTTTTTATGCCCGTAGGCACAGCGGCAGCGGTAAAAAGCCTAGACGCGTTTGACTTGCAGGAGTTGTTAAAACCAGAGATCATTCTAGCTAACACCTACCACCTTTACATAAGACCGACCAGTGCGGTGGTTAGAGAGTTTGGCGGACTTCACGGCTTTACCAAATTTAAAAAGAGCTTTTTGACGGACAGCGGCGGTTTTCAGGCGTTTAGTTTGCGCTCAAACACAAAACGAGAGGAGGAGGGAATTCTCTTTAAGAGCCACATAGACGGGAGTTTGCACCGCTTTACACCGCAGAGTGTGCTAGATGCAGAGTATGACTTTAACAGCGACATAATGATGATTCTAGACGACCTCGTGGGACTTCCAGCCAGCGAGGAGCGGGTAAAAAAGAGCGTGGAACGCACGTGTAAATGGGCAAAAGAGGCGCTAGACTACCACGTTTTGAAAAGGGCGCGTGGCGAGGCTGGGACGAACAACATTTTTTGCATTACGCAGGGTGGCACGGACTACCAGCAGCGTAAAATTTGCGCTGAAACGCTTTGTGATATGGCGAGCGGTGGCGTGCGGTTTGACGGCGTTGCCATAGGCGGGCTAAGCGTGGGCGAAGAAAACCAGCAGATGTATGACACGGTTGAGGGGGTTGTGCCGTTTTTGGACGAGTGGCGACCGCGCTACCTAATGGGCGTGGGGACACCTGAGGACATAGTAGAAAACGTGGAGCGTGGTGTGGACATGTTTGACTGCGTGATGCCGACTAGAAATGCGCGAAACGGGACGCTTTTTACTACTTTTGGAAAGCTAAACATAAAAAATGCTGCTTTTGTGCGTGATGATTCGCCTGTGGATGAGGCGTGTGGGTGCTACACATGTCGCAACTTTTCGCGTGGCTACTTAAACCATCTTTTTAAGGCGCGGGAGTTGACGTTTTTTCGGCTGGCGAGTTTGCACAACTTGTTTTACTACCTAGATCTAACGGCACAAATTCGCCGTGCGGTGATGGCGGGGCGGTTTAGGGAATTTAAGCGAGAGTTTTATGCGAAGCGTGGCGTGGCGTGAGTGCGTGCGGAGTGCGGAATGCATTCGGAAAACGGAGTGCGTTCAGATCGCAGATTGCGAGTTTTGTGATTCTCTATAATTGATAAACAAATTTACGAAAAAGTAAATTTTCACAAATTCCGTTTTCTGTTTTCCGTATTCTGCTTTCTGGTACCGCCGTCATTCTGATGGAGCGAGAGCGACCGAAGAATCCCCCGCCTAGCGAGGGCGGAAAAGTCAAATTTACTAAAAGGCGAATTTTTACAAATTCTGTTTTCCGCATTCCGCACTCCGAACGGGGTCGCAGGGGCGAAGCCCCCGTCCTCCAGCCTCCGCCAAAACTCTCTTTGAGCTTTTAGCGAAAAGAAAGTTTTGGCGGAGGCTCAAAAAAAGCGTTAGCTTTTCATACGGAAAACGGAAAACGGAGTGCGGAATGTGGAGTAGAATCTTTAAATTCACTAAAAGCGAATTTTTATAAATTCCGTTTTCCGTTTTCTGCTTTTTGTTGTCCGATAGGTAAAAAGCTAACGCTT
>DCIZ01000054.1 GCA_002317305.1 Campylobacter sp. UBA1713 | reverse complement strand
TTTCAGGGGATTCTTCGGTCGCTAAACGCCTCCCTCAGAATGACGGCGGTCTGTTTTAAAAGAAACATCGGCTAACGCCGAGCGCTTCGCTTGTTTTAGCTTTTTTGTAAATTTGACAATTCCGCTTTCCGCACTCCGCTTTCCGAATGCAACTACTTTTTTCTCAACATTACGATGCAAACGATGATGCAAAAAAAGCCAGCGTAGTCTAGCCAAATGAGCTCTGTGCCAAGCCAAAAAACACTAAAAAGTGCCGCACTCACAGGCTCGATAGCCGCTATGAAGCTCGCTCGCTCGGCGCCTATGTGTAAAACGCCTTTTAGGTAGAGGCTAAACGCCGCGATCGTCCCCAAAAAGACCACGCCGCACAGCGCGCCCACGCCGCCCAAATCCCACGCACCCGCCATCTCCCAAACGCGCATTTTTAGTGCGAGCACTACGCCGCCCACCAAAAGCCCCCACGCCAGCACGAGCCCGACGCCGTATTTTTCGTTTAGTGCGCGAGCCGAAAGGTTGTAAAAAACTACGCAAACAGCACTCAAAGCGCACCAAAAAAGCGCCTCTTTTGTGATGACGAGCGCGTCAAATTTGCAGTGTGTGGCTAGCAAAAATACGCCCAAAACGGCGAAGACGAGTGCTAGAATTTCGCGGCGTGATGGCGCGCGGCGTTGGCGGAGGCAGACTAGGGCGAGGATGAGGATGGGCGCGGTGTATTGGATGACGGTGGCGACTGCGGCGTTTGAGAGTTCGATGGAGCGGAAGTAGCTGTATTGGGTCATCATTAGCCCGATGAGGCTAAAAATAGCGAGTGGAAAGAGGTTTTTGGCGTGTTGAAATGGGCGAAAAATGGCGAATTTTAGCCTGAAAAAATAAAAAATCATCATAAAAACGCCACTTAAAAGTAGACGGTAGGGCACGAGCCAGTCGGCACCGACATTTTTGTGTAAAAACAAAAACTGCCCACACGCACCGCTAAAGCCCCAAAAAACACCGCCCGTAAAGGCACAAATGACACCGAAAATGTAGCTGTTTTTCATCTTTTGTTTCTCTTTTTTTTGTTTTTTAAATTTGTTTTTTTAAGAATCGTAAAATCAACGCCGTCATTCTGAGGGTGGGCGAAAGCCCGCCCGAAGAATCCCCCGCCTTTTGAGCGAGTAGAATCTACAAATTCACAAAAAGCAAATTTTGACGAATTTCCGTTTTCCGCACTCCGCATTCCGTTTTCCGATAGGTAAAAAAGCTAACGCTTTTTTTTATTTAGCCTCCGCCAAAACTCTCTTTTCGCTAAAAGCTCAAAGAGAGTTTTGGCGGAGGCTGGGGGGCGGTGGCTACGCCCCTGCGACCCCATTCGGAATGCGGAAATTTGCGATTATTAAAAAAAGCAAAAACCAACGCCGTCATTCTGAGGGAGCGAAAGCGACCGAAGAATCCCCCGCCTTGTGAGCAAGTAAAAAACTCAAATTCACAAAAAGCAAATTTGTAGATTCTATTCCCTCAAATTTCAGGGGATTCTTCGCTAGCGCTCAGAATGACGGCGTTTATTCAAAGATTATTCTCCCTCGTCAGGCGGGGGATTCTTCGGTCGCTAACGCTCCCTTACGAATGACGGCGTTTTTTTAGCTTTTTTTGATTCTTAAAATATAAATTTTGTTTATTTGCTGCTTTGTTCTATCACTTTTGCATAATGTTTTAAAATCGCCACGATTTTGCCTATCTTCTCTTCGTTTGAGCGAAACGATGGCAGGCTTACGCTTAGTGATGCGACTACTTCGCCATTTATGATGATGGGCACAGCAACACACTCTACATCTATGTTGCTTTCGCCCGTTTCATACGCGTAGCCGTTTGCACGCACTTTGTGAATTTGTGCTAAAAGTGCCTCTATGTTGCTCACCGTGCGACTTGTATATGTCTCAAATTTGCCTACATATAAAGAGCGAATTTCATCATCACTAAGCACTGACAAAAGGCACTTGCCAAGAGCGGTTGCGTAAGCTAGCAGACTTTTGCCGACATATGATTCTAATTTTATAGCCTGTTTTGGCTCGCGTTTTTCTACATATAAAACATGCCCGCCATCTAAAATTCCGAGCTGACAAATTTCATCGCAAGCACAAACGATTTCGTTCATATATGGCTTTATAGCATGGACAAAATTTAGCCTTTGCGAGTATGCATTGCCGACTTTAAAAGACCACTTCCCGATGCTAATCTTGCCTTTTTCACTCTCTAAAAATCCTTCGCTCACAAGAGTTGTTAAAATGGGGTGAAGTGTGCCTTTGCTAATGCCGCTTTTAGCTGAAATTTCGCTAAAACTAACTCCGTTGTCGCTAGAAGCAACTATTTTTAAAATTTCCAAAACGCGTATTGTTGGATTGTGTAAATTTAAATTCTCATTCATTTTGTCATTATAGCACAAATTTATAAAAATGTGTTTTTTCGTATATACGAACAAACACAAAAGCACGAAATTTAGCGACTTTTAAGCTATTTATTTATATCATTACATTGTTTTTATAAATTTAAGTTTGTATATACGAACAAGGAGAAACATGAAAAGTCTAATCTTATCACCGACAGTTACACTGTTTGACAAAGAGCAAAAGCTTGATTTGCAAGCAAACGAACGCCTCGTTGAGTATCTTGAAAATTTTGCGCTTGATGGCTATGTCGTCTTTGGAAGCACGGGCGAATTTAGCGCTTTTAGCATCGAAGAGAAAAAGTGCCTCATAAAACTCTATCTAAAAAAAACAAAAAAGCCAGTTTTTGTTGGCACGACGGAACTAAATTTAGCGCCACTTGTAGAGCTGAGTAACTTCGCGTTTAAAGAAGGAGTAGCGGGCGTTTTGGTTGCACCGCCGTTTTATTTTGCGGCGAGCGATGAAAATATTTTTAACTTTTACAGCACGCTAGCGACAAAGTTAAAAGGCGACATCTACATCTACAACTACCCAGCAAGGACTGGGCACAACATGAGCGTTTCTAACACTCTTCGTCTCATTGAAAAGCACAAAAACATCAAAGGCATTAAAGACACGACACAGGACATCGCTCACACAAAAGAGATCATTAAAGCGACAAGTGGGGCGGATTTTAGTGTGTTTTCTGGATTTGACGACCACTTTGTGGACAACGTTTTTGCGGGCGGTGCGGGGTGCATCTCGGGGCTTAGTAACATAGCGGCTGACCTTTGGTGCAACCTCACAAAAGCGGCAAGAGATGAGAATTTTAGTGCGCTTGTCAAATTTACAAAAGCGTTAAATAAACTAATGGAAATTTACTCTCTTGAGCCAAATTTTTCACTCATTTTCAAAAAGCTTTTAAATTTAAAGGGGCTAAATTTTGGTGAATACGCCATCTTTCCGTATGATGGCATAAGCGAAGAGAAATTCCAAAAAGCGGTAGAAATTTTAAACGAAGCGAAAAGGCTATCAAGATGAGAGCTTTAAAAGTAGACCAAAATGACAATGTCGCAACGGCGGTTTGCGATATAGAAAAAGGTAGCGAGGAGTGTGGCGTTTTGTTGCGTGAAAACATCGCAAAGGGGCATAAATTTGCCACACAAAACATCAAAAAAGGCGAGCCCGTCATAAAATACGCCTCACTCATCGGCATTGCAAGCAGCGACATAAAAGCAGGCGAGTGGGTGCATGTGCATAACTGTGAGGGCACACGTGGCAGAGGCGACAAGGACGAAGAGCTAAATTTAAAAGAGCAACTTTTTAAAAGCTCAAAAGCTACTACTACATCAAACAAGTCGTGGCAACTAAAAGGCTACAGGCGAGGCGATGGAAGCTTTGGTTTTAGAAATTTTGTTTTGGTTGTCCCGAGCGTGCATTGTGCTAACAAAGTGGTAGAGAGAATCGCACGTGAGACAAATTTAAAAGTAGGCGGAATTTCAAATGAGTGTAAGGCAGTTTATGTAACACATCAGCATGGTTGTTCGCAGCTTGAATTTGATGCGCATCAAACGGCACTTACACTAGCAGGAAACGCGGCAAACCCAAATGTTTACGGCGTTTTGGTAGTGGGGCTGGGGTGCGAAGTGGTGCAAGCTAGCACCTTGTGCGCGCAAATAAAACAGCTTTCGCCATACAAAGAGGCTGAATTTATAAACATTCAAGAGTGTGGCGGAACGAAAAAGAGTGTAGAAAAGGGCGTAGAGATAGCTACAAAAATGCTACAAAACGCACTGAAAGTGCAAAAAAGCAGTGGAGATCTGAGCGACATCGTGCTAGGAACGGAGTGTGGCGGAAGCGACAGCTTTTCTGGACTTAGCGCAAATGTGGCGCTTGGAGCAGTTAGCGACATAGTGGTAGAAAACGGCGGAAGTGTTATTTTGGCTGAAACGACAGAGCTCATAGGCACAGAGCACATCTTAGCAGCTAGAAGCACAAACGATGAGGTCAAAGACCGCGTTATCTCTACCATAACTGGTTTTGAAAGGCTTGTGCTCGATGCAAAAGCGGACATAAGAGGTGCAAATCCAAGTCCTGGCAACATAAAAGGCGGGCTTAGCACCATAGAGGAAAAATCTTTGGGTTGTGTTTATAAGGCTGGCACAACGCCGCTTGTGAGTGTAAAAGAGTATGCTGAAAAGATAACGCAAAAGGGCGTTACGCTTATGAATACGCCGGGAAATGACATAGAGCAGTTAAGTGCGATGGTAGCAGGCGGATGCAATGTGTGCGTTTTTAGCACGGGGCGAGGAACGCCAACAGGAAGCGCCATCACGCCGACTGTGAAAATTTCGTCAAATAGTGCCGTTTTTGAGAGCATGCGCGAGGATATAGACATAAACGCAGGCGAGATAATAGACGGTAAAAAGAGTGTAAAAGAGGTGGCGGAGGAGATTTTGGAGTTTATGGTAAATTTGGGCGAAGGCAAATTTAGCAAAGCCGAAGAGAACGAACAAAACGATTTTGCCATTTGGCGACTTGCAACGACAGTTTAAATTTAAAGGAATATCATGGATTTAAAATTAAAAGACAAAGTCATCATCGTAACTGGTGGTGGCAAGGGAATCGGTGCTGGCATAAGCATAGCAGCGGCAAAAGAGGGCGCGGTCGTAGTCATCTTGTCTCGTTCAGCTATCACAGATGAATTTAAAGAGCAGATGAAAGGGACGAAGTATGAATTTATCCAAGTCGATCTTGTCGATACGGACAAAATCAAGCCGATAGTTGATGAGGTAGCTAAGCGTTACGGCGGAATTTACGCGGTTGTAAACAACGCCGGAGCTAACGACAACAAAGACCTAGAAAGCACTAGCTGGCGTGAATTTGAGGCGAGTTTGCACGCAAATTTGACTCACTACTATGAGCTAGCACACGCGGCGTTGCCCTACTTAAAAGCGTCAAAGGGCTCGATTCTAAACATCGGTTCAAAAACTGCGCTTACAGGACAGGGCAAGACAAGTGCTTATGCAGCGGCGAAAGGGGCAATTTTAGGGCTAACTAGAGAGTGGGCAGTAGCACTTGCTGGTGATGGCGTAAGGGCAAATGCGCTGGTGGTGGCGGAGTGTTTTACGCCGCTTTATGCAAACTGGATAAAAACATTTGGCGACGAGGCGGCACAAAAGGCAAGGATAAGCCTAATAACCGACAAAATTCCGCTAGGCAAAAGAATGACTAGCACAGAAGAGATAGCAAATATGTCTGTCTTTTTAATAAGCGAGCTTTCTAGTCACACAACAGGTCAGTGGATCTTTGTCGATGGCGGATATGTGCATTTAGATAGAGCGTTATAAGGAGTTAAAAATGGAACAAAAAAATGTGAAAGTAGCTTTTGTTTTAGTAACATCGCTATTTTTGTTGTGGGGGCTTAGTTACGGGCTTTTGGACGTTATGAACAAAAATTTTCAAACGCATCTTGGCGTAACAAAGGCAAATTCTGGACTGCTTCAGGCGGCGTATTTTGGTGCGTATTTTATCATCGCCATTCCAGCGTCTATGATAGCACGCAAATTTAGCTACAAAGCCGGCATCATAACTGGACTTTTGCTTTACGCTGTGGGTGCTTTGATGATCATTCCTGCTAGCAATAGTGCGAATTTTAGCCTCTTTTTGCTAGCGTTTTTCATTCTTGCTTGTGGGCTTGGAAGTTTGGAGACAAATGCAAATCCTTACATAACAAAGCTAGGAAGCGATGAGAAGGCTTCGTTTCGTATAAATTTAGCCCAAAGCTTTAACGGTGTCGGGCAGTTTGTCGGCCCCATCATCGGTGGAACGCTCTTTTTGTCGCTTAGTCATGGAGACTTAAACGCAAATATGAAAAATGTCCAAATGGTCTATGTAGGCATCGCAGCTGTTGTGCTTTTCATCATGCTTTTGTTTATTTTGGTTAAAATGCCAGATGTTGTAAACGAAGATGCAGAACAAAAA
The DNA here is from genome assembly GCA_002317305.1 of Campylobacter sp. UBA1713. Lineage (GTDB taxonomy): Bacteria > Campylobacterota > Campylobacteria > Campylobacterales > Campylobacteraceae > Campylobacter. The sequence continues at coordinate 3,526 of DCIZ01000054.1, read as the reverse complement.
GATGGCTCATATGCTGAACTTTTTGAGTATAGACATTTTAAAATAGGCGTTGTGGCGCAGTTTTTGTATGTGGCAGCGCAAGTGGGCGCGGGTGCGTTTTTCATAAACTATGCTGTGGAGAAGTGGCAAGGTTTAAGCGACGCTGTCGCTGCTGGATACCTAAGCGCAGCGCTTGTTGCGTTTATGATAGGGCGTGTGGTAAGCACACCGCTTTTAGCCAAATTTAGCCCAAACAAGATGCTTGGATTTTACGCACTTGCAAATACGCTCATCTCGCTTGTGCTTTTTGTGTTAAGTGGCTCTGTGGCGGTGTTTGCGCTTATAGGGCTCTTTTTCTTTATGAGCATCAGCTTTCCGACCATCTTTGCTTTAAGCCTCATAAACATGCCGCAACGCCTCGTAAAACCAGCTTCTAGTCTTTTGGTTATGAGCATTGTGGGTGGTGCTATTATGCCATTTGTGATGGGCAAAGTGGCTGACTTAGCAGGCACGCCAGCGGCGTTTTTGCTTTTGGCACCGTGCTTTTTGTTTGTGGCGTGGTATGGTTTTAAGGGCTCAAAACTTCACTAAAAGGAGAGGCGTATGGTAGAGATAGTCGATTCGCACTTTCACATTTGGGACTTGGACGTGTTAAATTTGCCGTGGCTAAATTCGTGTCGTGGCACTATTAACAGAAGTTTTAGCATGGACGACTTTGTCAAAAGTTACGCTAAATTTGGCGGTGTGAAATTTGCTGGCGGCGTTTATGTTGAGGTGGATTGTGATGATAGAGTAAAAGAGGACGAGCACATTTTTAGCTTAAACCATCCGCAAATTTTAGCCAAAATCATGCGAGCAAAACTTCGCACACACATGCGTTTGCCGCTTGGCATCGCAGGCGTTAGAGAGCCTTTGCATGTGGATAGTGCGCCACGCGGGCGGTGTTTGGAGAGTGAGTTTATAGCAGGACTCGAGGCGCTAGGCGAGCGTGAGCTGGTTTTTGAGAGTTGCAACAGATGTGAGGAGCTTTTAGACCTTTACAAAGCATGCGTTCAAAGCCCGCAGACAAAAGTGGTGCTAAACCACGCAGGCAATGTAAAAGAGATTAGTAGCGACTATAAAAGCGCGATGAAAAAGCTAGCAAGTTTGCCAAATTTGCATGTAAAACTCTCTGGTTATGCGACTGGCGATGGCGTGTTTGTGCGAAGTTTGCTGGAATTTTTAAGCGGCGAATTTGGCAAAAGTAGGCTAATGTATGCGTCAAATTTCCCTGTTATATCGTTATATGGTTCATTTGAGGAGCATTTAAATTTGCTTTTGGAGTATTTTGGCGAAGATGCGGACATTTTTGCAAAAAACGCCAAAAAGCTCTACCGCATAAACAAACCGCAGCGTTTTGCTAGCGTTATAAAAATTCGTCCAGAAAAAGTGGCACTTTACAAAGAGCTTCACGCTAGCGTCCCAGAGGCGGTAAATAGGCAGATAAAGGAGTGTGGCATAAGCAAATATGAGATATTTTGGCGAGACGACATGCTTTTTAGCATCATGGAATACATAGGCGATGATTTTGAATATGACATGGCAAAAATGGCAAAAGACCCAGCCACGCAGGAGTGGTGGAAGCTAACTGACCCATGCCAAAAGAGAATCGAAGATGCGAGAAAAGATGAGTGGTGGGCAAACATGACGAAAGTCTATGAACTAGCAGGACTAAAAAAGCGTTAGCTTTTTATTTACAAAATACTAAATTTACAACTACCCAAAATCATCAAACCAACGCCGTCATTCTGAGGGGAGCGAATGCGACCCGAAGAATCCCCTGCCTTTTGAATCAGTAGAATCGTTAAATTCACAAAAAAGCAAATTTAAAGATTTTACGCCCTTAAATTTCAGGGGATTCTTCGGTCGGCTACGCCTCCCTCAGAATGACGGCGGTAACGGAAAGCGGAGCGCGGAAAACAGAAAACGGAATTTTGTAAAATTCGCTTTTTTGTAAATTCTAAAGATTCTTCGCCCTTGCCAAGCGGGGGATTCTTCGCTAGCGCTCAGAATGTGGCGTAGGTTTGACTATTTTTGAATTTGACGAATTTTTGCCCTCTACGCTACTTCTGCCTCTTTACTTTTTGCCTCGCCACACGCGCAGAGAATCGAATTTACTATATCTTCACTTCCACGATCATTTTTGAGTTTTTTTAGCCCCGCACTCATCGCTTTCAGGTCTAGCGAAAAGAGCAGCTCCAAAAAGTCTGTTTGAGAAATTTGGCTTTGGCTAACGATGCGAGCAAGCCCCAGCTCCTCCAAAAAACGTGCGTTGAAGTATTGGTGGTTGCCCGCCGCACTCGGAAACGGCACGAAAACGCACGGCACACACGCAGCCACTAGCTCCCAAAGGCTACTAGCGCCACTTCGCCCCACGCAAACGTCTGCTTCTTTCATTTTTTGCTCCACCGTCTCGCAAAAAGCAAAAACTTCCACCTTTTCGCCTGCCAAAAGCCCCGCATCTTCGTAGGCTTTTTGCACACGCGCTAGGTCTTTTGCGCCGCACTGATGGATGACTTTCACACCACGCTTCAAAAGCTCGGGCGCAAGCGAAAGTGCTAGGTCGTTTACAGCGACAGCACCTTGTGAGCCGCCCAAAAAAAGCACGCTTTTTAGCTCGTTTCTAGTGCGTGATATCTCGAAAAATTTACTCTCGACTGGGTAGGCAAAAGCGGGCTTTTCGTATGCGCTAAAAAACCGAACACAAAAGCGTTTGAGAAGTGAATTTAGCCGTCCGGCGACAGCGTTTTGCTCATGGATGAAGAGCTTTTTGCGTGCGAGCACGGCGGCGATGGAAGCGGGCGCGGAGCTGTAGCCTCCCACGCTTACGACCGCTTTTACTTTGTGTTTTTTGAGAAGTTTGATGCAAAAAAAGGCAAGGCGAAGTATGTGCAAAAGCGAGAAAATTTTTGCAAAACCGCGCTTGTTTACCACGCCTCTTGAGCTTAAAAACTCTTTCCACTCGAAAAAATTTGCGTTTTCAAACCACGCTTTGTCAGCTCCACCATCGCTTCCGACAAACGCGACTTTTTCGCCTTTTTTGACAAATTCTAACGCCAAAGCCTTTGCTACACGGAGATGTCCGCCCGTGCCACCACCAGTGATAACTATCATTTTTCTTTTCCTTTTTGTGTTTTTTGTAACTTTTGTAACAATTTGTGAAATGTTAAACTTTACGGTTGTTAAAAATTGTCAAACCAACGCCGTCATTCTGAGGGTGGGCGTTAGCCCGCCCGAAGAATCCCCTGCCTTTTAGGCGAGTAGAATCTTTAAAATTCACAAAAAAGCGAATTTACTAAATTCCGTTTTCTGCTTTCCGAATTCCGTTTTCAGATAGGTAAAAAGCTAACGCTTTTTTATTTAGCCTCCGCCAAAACTCTCTTTTCGCTAAAGCTCAAAGAGAGTTTTGGCGGAGGCGGAGGACGGGGGCTACGCCCCTGCGACCCGTTCAGAATGCGGAGTGCGGAAATTTAAGATTCTATAGAGGGCATCTCTAAAAACCAGTTTG
>DCIZ01000038.1:2719-7064 GCA_002317305.1 Campylobacter sp. UBA1713 | reverse complement strand
CTCGGCGTTAGCCGATGTTTCTTTAAAACAAGCGAAGCGCTCGGCGTTAGCCGATGTTTCTTTAAAACAAGCGAAGCGCTCGGCGTTAGCCGATGTTTCCTGTAAAACAAGCGAAGCGCTCGGCGTTAGCCGATGTTTCCTGTAAAGCAAGCCACCCAAATTCATTAAGTGGTTTTTTAGAGGTGCCCTTAAGGGGTCGCAGGGGCAGTGCCCCCGCCCACCGTCCCTCGCCGTTTTTTCTTTGAGCTTTAGCGAAAAGAAAAAACGGCGAGGGACTACAAAAAAAGCGATAGCTTTTTATATACAGAATGCGGAATGCGGAAGCGTGCGATTATCGAAAAAGCACAAACCAACGCCGTCATTCTGAGGGCTTTAGCCAGAAGAATCCCCCGCCTTTTGAATAGGTAGAATCTACAAATTCACGAAAAAGCGAATTTACACAAATTCCGTTTTCCGCATTCCGTTTTCCGTTTTCCTTTAAATTTACTAAAAAGCAAATTTTATAGATTCTACTCCATCACCAGGCAGGGGATTCTTCGGTCGCTACCGCTCCCTCAGAATGACGGCGGTCTGTTTTAGCGTTTTCTTTATTTTTGCTTTTTACAAAAAAGCCTAAATCAAACTCCGTCATTCTGATGGAGGCGAAAGCCGACCGAAGAATCCCCCGCCTTGTAAGCGAGTAGAATCGTAAAATTCACGAAAAAGCGAATTTTCACAAATTCCGTTTTCAGCATTCCGTTTTCCGTTTTCCGTTACCGCCGTCATTCTGAGGGCTTTAGCCCGAAGAATCCATCGCCTGGCAATGGAGTAAAAAAGTCAAATTCACGAAAAAGCGAATTTACACAAATTCCGTTTTCAGCACTCCGTATTTTGGTGCTTAACAAAAGCTTATTTTTGTCCACAAAAATTTAAATTTAAACAAATTTTCAATATTTTTCGGTATAATAAATGTGTTTTTTCTTTAAACGCCAAAAACAAAAAAGGATTTTCATGGTAAAACTCATCTCACATCCACTCATTTCGCACAAGCTAGCCATCTTGCGAGACGAGCAGACCGCGCCATTTCAGTTTCGCATGCTTGTCGATGAGATAGCATCTTTAATGATCTTCGAAGCCACACGCGACCTTGCACTAAAAAAAGTCAGTGTCAAAACGCCCGTCTCTGTCGCCACGTGCGAAAGGCTAGCTGAACGCGTGATGATATGCCCCATTTTGCGCGCAGCACTTGGCATGTTAAGTAGCGTTTTTGGCATCATTCCAGATGCGAGTGTGGGCTTTTTGGGCTTTCAGCGCAACGAAACCACTTTGGAGGCAGAATTTTACTACCATAAACTTCCACAAGACTACCAAAATCGCACCGCTATCATCATCGATCCTATGTTTGCCACAGGCGGAACGGCGGTTGAGGCGGTGAGGTTTTTGCGTAACAAGGGGGTGAAAAAGGTTAAATTTGTCAGCATTATCGCAGCGCCAGAAGGGCTAGCAAAATTCGAAAGCATCTTTCCTGACGTGGAGGTTTTTGTGGCGGCAGTGGATGAGAGCCTAAACGAAAAGGGCTACATAGTGCCGGGACTTGGAGACGCAGGCGACCGTGTCTTTAACACGCTGGGCTAAATTTGAAAGAGGGCAGTTTTATGCGAATTTTTGTAGAGTTGCCGACTTGGCTTGGCGATGCAGTGATGGCGAGTGCGGCAGTCGATGCTTTGTGGCGTGAATTTGGCGGTGAGTGCGATGGCGAGCGTGGCGAAAAAGTGAGCTTTGTTTTTTTTGGCTCGTTTGTTGCGACTGAACTTTACAAAACGCATCCAGCGTGTGAAAAGGTGGTGGTAGATGAGAGCAGAAAGGGCGGTTTTCGTTTTTTAAACCTAGTACGTACGGCACGAGCACTGGGTAAATTTGACATGGCTTTTAGCTTTCGTGGCAGTTTTGCGAGTAGCTTTTTTTTGGCGTTTTTGCGTGCCAAAAAGAAGTCGCAGTTTGAGAAAAAACGCTACAAAGCTGGGCTACATCAGGTGTTGAGGTATCTAAATTTTGTTAGTGGTGGCGAGCCTAAAAGTGAGCGGGGCGAAGTGCGACAAAGGCTTTTTTTTGATAAATTTAAATTTGCTCGAAAGAGTTTGGGGCTTGCGCCGGGCGCTGCTTTTGGGAGTGCAAAGAGGTGGCGAGTTGAAGGCTTTGTGGAGGTGGCACGTGAGCTTTCAACGGAGTTTGACGTGGTGCTTTTTGGCGGAAAAGAGGAGCGTGAAATTTGCGAGGATATAGCCAACAAGCTAGCAAAAAGCGGCGTGGCGTGTGAAAATTTGGCTGGCAAAACAAGTGTGGGCGAGCTTTGTCAAAAGGTGGCGGGGCTTTCGCTTTTTGTCTCAAATGACAGCGGTCCTATGCACATCGCAGCAGCTTTTGGCGTGCCGACTGTGGCGGTTTTTGGTCCGACAAAGTGCGATGAGACGAGCCCTTTTGGCAACGAAAAGGCGGTTGTGGTGCGAGCGAGTGGCGTGGCGTGTGCGCCGTGTATGAAGCGCGTTTGTCCGACAAACCACGAGTGCATGGAGGCGGTGAGCGCGAAGATGGTGCTGGAGGCGTGCGTGCGGATTTTGGAGGTATGAGGTGGGTTTTAGGTTTTAGGTTTTAGGTTTTAGGAAATTTGCGATTATCAAAAAGCAAGAACCCAACGCCGTCATTCTGAGCGTTAGCGAAGAATCTCCTGCCTAACGAGGGCGTAAATTCTACAAATTCACGAAAAAGCAAATTTTCACAAATTCCGTTTTTCGTTTTCCGTTTTCCAAAAGCGGGTCGCAGGGTGGTAGCCCCGTCCGCCCGTCCCTCGCACATTTTCTTTGAGCTTTTAGCGAAAAGAAAACTTGCGAGGGACTACAAAAATTCGCAAAAAACAAATTTATTACAAAATTCCGCATTCCGTTTTCCGCACTTACCATTTTGCAAATTTACTTTTTGTTTCAGAGGTAAATTTGCAAAGAGGTAAAACTCTTGGTGAAAAAACAAAAAAATTTCTACATAAAGGGAGACAAAATGGGACGTTTTGAGAGATCAAAAATGTTGTTTGGTGAGGATTTTGCACGTTTGCAAAATGCTCGTGTGCTTGTGTGCGGTTGTGGCGGCGTTGGTGGCGTTTGCATCGACACGCTTTACAGGTCAGGTGTGGTGAATCTGAGTGTGGTTGATTGCGACAGCTTTGAGCTGAGTAACCAAAACAGGCAGATAGGGAGCGAAAACTTGGGCGAGCAAAAGACAAAGGTTTTCGAGCGGCTATATCCGGGCGTGGTGGGGCTAGAGTGTAGGCTAAGTGCTGAAACGGTCGAGACACTAGACGTGGAGGAGTTTGACCTAGTCATCGACTCTATAGACGACATTCCAGCGAAAGTTGCACTGGCGAATCTTTGCGCTAGAAGTGGAGTGCCGTTGATCAGTTCGATGGGTGGTGCTAGGCGGTTTGACCCTACGCAAATTCGCGTTGAGAGTGTTTGGCGCACAAAAAACGATCCGTTTGCGCGAAAATTTCGCTATGAACTAAAACGCTCGGGCTTTGTGGGCGACTTTAAGTGCGTTTTTTCGATGGAGATTCCGACAAAGTGCGAGGGGCTTGGGAGCTTTAAGGCGGTAACGGCGGCGTTTGGGCTTCACCTGGCGGCACTTGCGGTAAAGAACATTTTGAAGTGCAAATGTTCGGTTTATCATCCTCGTGTGGCGTAGGCTTTGTTTTAGTTTAACGCAAATTTGGCTGGCGGTGCGCTTTTTTGGCGTGCTTTGCTAGCGACTTGTGTGCGAAATAGTGTGCGGAAAGTGAGAGAAAATGAATTTTTTAACATCTGTTAAAACTTGTTTTAAAAAGAGTTTTACATATAAAGGCAGGGCGGCGAGGTCGGAATTTTGGTGGTTTCACCTCTTTTTGACGATTTGTTTTATTTGTTCTATGATGGCTGATTATCTTGTTTTTAAAGAATCTAATTCATATTTTAACACAGCATGTAGCATGTTGATTTTTCCGCAGATAGCCGTCTATGTTCGCAGAATTCATGACCTAAATTTGAGTGGCTTTTGGGTGCTTCCTTATGCGGTGTTAAGTTTTGCTGTGCTGTTAAGCAGTGCTATCTTATCGGTATTTACTATTTTTGTCACTCTTAATGAGAATCTTGCTATATATTTGAGCGAACATGTGCAGGAGTGGGAGTATTTTGCGGAATTTTATGACAAGATTACGCTCGGTGTTTTAAAAGTTGTTTCGTTGATGAACATCGCTTTTGTTATAATGTTTGTTTCAAAAGGGACAAGCGGCGAGAATCGTTATGGAGACGATCCTTTGAGGGCATCTCTAAAAACCAGTTTG
>DCIZ01000038.1:0-2586 GCA_002317305.1 Campylobacter sp. UBA1713 | reverse complement strand
GCCACTCAAATTTAGTTAAGTAGTTTTTGGAGATGCCCTTGAGTTAGTCAAAAATGCTAACTTGCCAAAATCAACGTTTTATCTAAAACCAACCAAATTGGATTTGTTTTTTAGAGGCGTTTTTTCTCATAAATTAACTTCGCTTTTTTAATATAAACAAAAAAACAAAAAAAGGATATATATGCAACCATTGGACTATGTCAGCAAGGGCTACAAAGAAATTTTGATATTTGGAGATTTGCACGGATGTTTTTCGCCGTTAAAAAAAATCTTTGACAAATTTGGACTAAAAGAAGATACAAAATATATATTTTTAGGCGACTATGAAGATCGTGGCATAGAGCATGCCGAGCTTTTTGAATTTTTGTTAAAACACAGAAAGTCGCCAAATTTTTTGTTTTTGCGAGGAAATCACACTATTCACAGCGAAAATTTTGCAAACGACAAGCCAGTCGGCTCACGCGAGTTTAAAAACGTAACGTGCCACGCGCTAGCACACATTGACAAAAAAGAGCTAGCCAAATTTTGCAGGGACCAGGCGGCGTTTTGCTACTTTCGGTTTTATGACAAAGCATTTTTGTGCACACACGGCGGAATGCCAAATTTGCCAACCATCTTTACCAACGAGAGCGAGATGGTTCATGGCGTGGGTGGCTACAACGACAGCGAGCTCATAAAGGAGATGTTTGCTAAAAATACGCCACCAAATGTCTACCAAATTCACGGGCACAGAAATGTCTACAAAGTCCCCATCGATGATGGCACGCGGACACTAAATTTAGAAGGTGGCGTGGAACACGGCGGAATTCTTCGTTGCGTTAGGCTTTTTGAGGAGAGTGGTGTGTGTAGAATCGAGCCTGTTGAGGTGCAAAACGAAATTTTTGCCAAAAACGAAGATGGCAAATTTACGTCAAAGATGCTAATAAGCGCACTAAAAGCCAACCCTTTTGTCAAGCAAAGCGAGCTAAAGGATGGCATCACGAGCTACAAATTTACCAAAGAGTGCTTTTTTAAGGGCGTTTGGGACAACGTCAGCACGCGGGCGCGTGGGCTTTTTGTGCGTGGCGAAAAGGTGGTGGCAAGGAGCTATGACAAATTTTTTAACCTTGGCGAGATGATGAGCGAAGAGCAGATTTTGCAACATGTAAAGATGCCAGTTAGATTCTACCAAAAAGAAAATGGATTCTTAGGAATTCTAAGCTACGATGGCGGACTTCACTTTTTTAGCAAGTCTACAGATGAAGGGTGGTTTGCGAATTTCTTCAAAAACGAATTTGAGGCTATGCACGCTGGAGCGCTGGAAAAAGTCGCGAAGTTTTTGGAGCAAAATGACTTTTCGATGGTTTTTGAGGTATGTAACAGCCAAAAAGACCCACACATGGTGGAGTGTGAAAAGACTCGAATCGTCCTTTTGGACATCTTTAAAAATGACTTTAAAGAGGAGCGAGTGAGCTACGAAAAGCTACAAAATGTGGCGGAGGAGCTGGGAGTGGAGTGCAAAAAACTAACGTGTGTTGTGGAGGAAAAAGAGGCTTTGCGGGCAAAGTTGCGTGAGCTGGAGGGTTTGCGAGAAGTAGAGGGTTTTGTGGCTGAGGATGCAGATGGCTACAAATTTAAGCTAAAAACGAAGTGGTATCTTTTTTGGAAAATGGTAAGGGCGAAAGAGGGGCGAAATTTGTCAAAAGTCGCAAAGGCACTCTTTGGTGATGGCGAATTTGATGGCGAATTTGACGAATATGCGAGGTGTGTAAAAGTGGCACAAAATTTGAGTGAAGAGGAGCTTCTTTCGTTTTTTGAGGCGAAGGCTGGGTTTGAAGGCGAGTTTTTTAATGTTATCAAATTTAGAACATTTGTAAAAGGAGTTGCATGAAGATGCTTTTTTTGATGCGAGGTGTGCCGGGAAGTGGAAAGAGTAGCTTCTTAAAAGAGCACATAAAAGTGCCCGGTTTTGTCATCAGTCCAGACGAAATTCGACTAATGTTTAGTCCAGTTGTGTTGCAAAAAAAGTCAATGAAACGCCAGATAAATCAAGAGAACGACAAAGAGGTTTTTGACTTTTTGCACAGAGTTGTTGTAGAGCGACTAAAACAGGGATATACGACTGTCGTAGATGCGACACACTGTAGTGCGAGCGGAATCGACTACTACAAGAGTTTTGCACAGCACTTTAATGTAAAATGCTTTGTGGTAGAGTTTAATGACTACGAAAACGAAGCGGAATTTTTAAATTTGTGTAAAGAGCGAGATGCCAGCCGTGAGGAGTTTCGGCAGGTTGGCGGTGAAGTCATTGAGCGGATGTATAAAAATGCAAAAACACAGCCCGTGCCAAAGTGGGCGAGTGTCATTAGCAAAGAGGAATTTGCGGCGATGTGTGAACAGAGTGCGGAGTGCAGAGTGCGTTCGGAGTGCGGAGTGTAGAATGTAGAATGCGGAATGCGTTCAGAGTGCGGACATATGCAGTTATACAGAAACAAATTTTCACAAATTCAGTTTTCTGTTTTCCATTTTCTGTTTTCCATTTTCTGCTTTCCGTTTTCCGTTACCGCCGTAATTCGCAAGGGTTGCGTTAGCGAAGCGAAGAATCCC
>DCIZ01000119.1 GCA_002317305.1 Campylobacter sp. UBA1713 | reverse complement strand
CTCCGTTTTCCGATGGGTAAAAAGCTAACGCTTTTTATTTGTCCTCGCCACTACTTTCTTTTCGATAAATCTCAAAGAAAAGCGGTGGTGGGACGGTGGGAGGGGGCTTCGCCCCTGCGACCCCTTGAGTCGCTTCGCTCAAAGAAAAGGCGAGCAGAGAGTGACGGACGGAGGCTAAAACACTGCGACCCCTTTCGGAAAACAGAAAGCGGAATTTGTGAAAATTTGTTTTTGATTGAATTTGACGATTCTTGATAAGTGTAAAATTTAAATGGCGTAAGCTTTCTCATTTACTTAAATTAAATAAAAAAATTAAAACACAAATTTAAATGAAATTTAACCTTTATTTTGCTAGAATCGTGCATTTATTTTCTAAATATAGGAATTCCATTGAAAATCTACACACCTGCTACAAGCGCAAATTTAGGTGCGGGCTTTGACTGTCTAGGCTTGGCACTAAACTTTCACAACGAAGTCGAGCTTTCAAAACAAAGCTTTATGGGCATCAGCATCGAAGGCGAAGGACGTGATGATGTTTGGTTACGCAAAAACAACACGTTTGTAACCATCTTTCACGACATTTTACGCGACCAAAATCAAAAATTCAAATTTGACTTTCACAACCGCATCCCACTCTCTCGTGGCATGGGAAGCTCAAGCTCAGTCATAGTGGGCGCCATCGCCGCCGCGTGCAAATTTAACGGCATAAAAACAACAAAAGAACAAATTTTAAACAAAGCGTTGTTTTATGAGAATCATCCAGACAACATAGCACCAGCAGTTTACGGCGGATTTTGCGCAAACATAGTCCGAGATGGCAAAGTTTTAACGCAGCGTTGTGAAATTTCAAGCGACATAAAAGCTGTCATAGTCGTGCCAGACCGCGCCATTAGCACCGAAGCATCTCGCCAACTGATCCCAAAAAATCTACCACTAAAAAACGCCATCACAAACATAGGCGCCGCATCTTTCATAACGGGCTGCTTTTTTTCACGAGACTACCAAAATTTGAAATTTGCCGACATGGACACGATTCACCAAGAGGGACGCATGCGTGAAGTGAGCGAGCTTTTTGAGGTGAGAAAAACGGCTTACGAAAATGGCGCTTTGTTAAGCGTGTTAAGCGGAAGTGGCTCAAGCTTTTTGAGTGTGGTTTTTAGAGATGATGCGGTGCGTTTGGCGAAAATTTTTGGCGAGAAATTTGCTAATTTTCGAATTTTGGAGCTAGAATTTGACAACGAAGGCGTGCGAGTTGAAGAGTGAATTTAAAGAAAAAACAAAGTCGCGACCTGTTCGAATGTGCGTGGTTTGTCGCGGAAGGTTTGACAAATTTGCGCTGAATCGCTTCGGGCGTGAGGGTGAGCGACTGGTAAAAAACAACGTAAACGGACGGTCGTTTTACATTTGTAGTGTGTGTTTGAAAGACGAAAAGCGGTTGCAAAAGTCGCTTTTGAAAACAAAAATAAACATTGAGGAGTTAAAAAGATGTCTATAAAGATCGAATTTTTTGCGGCTGAACTGGCAAAAGATCCAAAAGAGATGGTCGAAAAGGCAAAGGAGTTGGGGCTAAAAGTCGTAAACAAAACGAGCAACATCACGCCCGAAGAGGCGGTCATGCTGAGCGAATATGTGCTAAAAGGCATAAAGCCAAAGCCAAAAGCGGACGAGAAAAAGGGCTCAAAAGCGGGCAAAAACGCGGGCGAAAAGGGCGAAAAAGGTGGTGCACAAAAGTCGGGCAGTCGTGGCGAAAAAAGTGGCGAAAAAAGTGGCGAGAAAGATGCGAAAAAGCAAATTTCGGGTGCGAAAAAAGATGGCGCGCAAAAGGAAAATTCGCAAAACGGCGGTAGAGACGGCGGAGAAAGACGAAACGGCGAAAATTCGCAAAACGACCAAAAACGCCAAAACGAGCGTGAGCGAAGCGACCAAAAGGGCGAGCGAAGTGGCGAGAAAAACGGCGGACGTGAGAGAAATGAGCGTGGTGACCAAAAGGGCGACCAAAAGGGCGAGCGAAGTGGCGGTAAAGAGCGAAACGGCGGACGCGAGAGAAACGAGCGAGGCGGGCGTAGTGGCGAGCGAAACGAGCGAAACGGCGAGCAGAAAAACGAGCGAAACGGCGGACGAAGCGAGAAAAACGGCGAGCAGAAAAACGAGCGAAACGGCGGAAATGGCGAGCGAAACGGCGACAAAAATAGCGGGCGAAACAGCGAACAAAAGGGCGAGCGTGTGGCAAGCTCAAATGTGGCAAATTCAAATTTGACAAACCAAAAAACCACAAATTCGCAGAGCCAAAACGCCGCAAATTCTACCACGCAAAACGCCACGCCAAACGCCGCACCGAGTGAGCCGACACAAGAGGTAAAAAAACGCGGACTTACCATCGTAAAGAAAAAACGAGACGAAGTGGTAGCGCAGCCAGAAGCACCAAAAAAGGTGAGTTACGAAGAGGTGAGTGCCAAATTTGGTGCGATGTTTTCAGCGGGTGGCGATGGCGAAAAACGTAAGAAAAAAGATAAAAAACGTGAAAACCGTGCCATGCGTCAAAATGAGAGCGAGCGTGTGGATCTACTCGGCGGGCGTGATTTTATGTTTGAGGCGCATGTGGAGGACGAGGATGAGCTTTTCATGCCAGACCTCACGGTAAAACCTATAGAAGTCGAGCGAACGCAGACCATAAAAAAACAGATGACGGTTTATAAAACTTCGCAAAACCAGCAGTTTAACCTAGACGGCTCATTTAACATAAGCAGAGGCGGACGCAAAAAACACAAAAGGGCGATGAGCCACGAGGTGCAAAGCGTGAGCGAGGTGAGCATCTCTAGCGAAATTCGGGTTTATGAGTTTGCTGAAAAGATAAAAAAAGGCGTGAGCGAGGTCATCTCAAAACTCTTTATGCTGGGCAAGCTAACGACAAAAAACGACTTTTTGGGCGAGGACGAGATAGAAATTTTAGCCGAAGAGTTTGGCATAAAAGTAAATTTGATAGACGAGACGGCGGAGTTTGACGTGCTGGGAGCTTACGATGAAGTGGCAGATGAGGCAAATTTGAGTGAGCGAACGCCAGTCATTACCATCATGGGACACGTAGATCATGGAAAGACAAGTTTGCTTGACTACATACGAAATTCGCGTGTGGCTAGTGGCGAGGCGGGCGGAATCACGCAGCACGTGGGGGCTTACATGGTGGAGAAAAATGGACGCAAGATAAGCTTTATAGACACTCCTGGACACGAGGCGTTTAGTGCGATGAGGGCGCGTGGGGCTAGCATCACGGACATTGTCATAGTCGTCGTAGCAGCAGATGATGGCGTAAAACCGCAGACAAAAGAGGCGGTGAGCCACGCAAAAGCGGCGGGCGTGCCTATCATCATCGCTATAAACAAAATGGACAAAGCGGGCGCAAACCCTGACTTGGTAAAAAATGGGCTTGCTGAGCTAGACATAATGCCGACAGAGTGGGGTGGCGCAAACGAATTTGTGGAGATCTCGGCAAAGACGGGGCAGGGCGTGGAGGAGCTACTGGAGGTGATTCTTTTGCAGGCGGACATTTTGGAGCTAAAAGCCGACCCGAAAGCTCGCGCAAAGGCTAGCGTGGTGGAGAGTTCGCTCCAAAAAGGACGCGGCGCGGTGGCGACTGTGGTGGTGGAAAACGGCACACTTCGCGTGGGCGACACCATAGTAGCGGGCACGGCGTATGGGCGTGTAAAGGCGCTCACAGATGACAAAGGGCGAGCGCTAAAAGCCATTTGTCCGGGCGAGTGCGGCGTGGTGATAGGGCTTAGTGAAGTGCCGGTTTCGGGCGATTCGCTCATAGCGGTCGAGAGTGAAAAAGAGGCGCGAGAATACGCGACCAAAAAGCAGGAGTATTTGCGTCAAAAAGAGCTAAGCCGTTCGACAAAAGTTACGCTTGAAGAGCTAGGCGCAAAGATAAAAGAGGGCACGCTAAAAAGCCTTCCTGTCATAGTAAAAGCAGATGTAGCAGGCTCGGTGGAGGCTATAAAGGCGAGTTTGGAGAAGTTGCGAAATGATGAAATTTTTGTAAACGTCATTCACTCGGGCGTGGGTGGTGTGAGTGCTAGCGACATAGCGCTGGCAAGTGCTAGCGAAAACTGCGTGATTCTAGGCTTTAACATACGTCCGACTGGTGAGGTCAAAGCTGAAGCGAAAGAGAAAGGCGTGGAGATAAAAACTTACAACGTCATTTACAACTTGCTAGATGAGGTAAAGGCGATACTAGGCGGCATGATGAGTCCGGTTGTGAGCGAAGAGGAGCTAGGTCAAGCGGTGATAAAACAAGTGATAAACGTGCCAAAAGTGGGACAAGTGGCGGGCTGTTTGGTAACAGATGGCAGCATCGTTCGTGGTGCGAAAATTCGTGTGATTCGCGAGGGCGTGGTGGTGTTTAGTGGAAACATTAGTAGCCTAAAACGCTTCAAAGACGATGCACGAGAGGTCGCAAAGGGCTACGAGTGTGGCGTGGGCATCGAGGGCTACAATGACATGCGAGAGGGCGATTACATAGAGAGTTTTAAAGAGGTAGAAAAAGAGGCGAGTTTGTAGGCGTAAAATGGAGTTCGGAAAACAGAAATTTGCGGTTATTGAGAATCGACAAATCGCTTTGGCATTTGCGAAAAAGGGCGGAAATTTGTCAAATTCACGAAAAAGCGAATTTTACAAATTCCGTTTTCCGCGCTCCGCACTCTGTATCGAAAGGATAAAACAAAATGTTAGAAAAAGTTCTTATTAAGAGATTAAACGCACTAGGTTTTGAAGAGGAGAATCCGCTTAAACTGACAAGGGGAAATTTGTATGGCACGACTCGTCCGCGCGCTGCTGCTTTGGTTCAGCTGGGACTTAGCAAGAGTGTCAATATAAACGAGTGGCGAGCCTTTTTGAATGAGCGTTACAGTGAGCTTGGAATCAAAGAGCTTCCGCCAAAAGTGATTCCAGTAAAAGTGCGAAAAAAAATGGGTCCAAAAACGCCGTTGCCGCAGATAGCTAGCGAGCTGGGTTTGTCTGGTTTAAATGCAAACGTAATTTCTAGATATCTTAGCGGGCGACAAACGCCGCATAGAAGTGTGCTTGTAGATTTGGGCATTAACTACGACTCGCTAAACAAAAAGCAGCAGCGAGAGGCGTGGTGCGTTTTGCTGATAGAAAAGCTGAAAGAGAAAGGCATGCAAAAGCATGTAAAAAAGGTTGAGGAAAATTTGCAAATTTGCTTGTCTACAAAAAGCAAAAGACCTGTAAAAATGCAATACCGTTGTGTTTTTGACGAGTTGGCAGGTAAATTTGGCTGGCACAGCGCCACTAGAATGCAAAGAGAGATAGCATCGTTACGAAAGTTGCTTTTGGGTGGTTTTTTGGCGCACTCGGTAACGATGGATCGTGTTTCGGAGGCTTTGGGTTGTCCAAAATCTGTGCTAAAAGAGCCAAATGGCTTTACTGGTTGGCTAGATAGTCAGTTAGAAATTTTGAAAAAAGAAAAAGCGTAATAAAAAGGCGATGTTTTTGCGAATTAATAAATAATTAAACTTTTATTTGTTAGTATTATGCAAATTTTACTTTTGTTTTAGGAGATATTATGAAAATCTTGAAAAGTGTTTTGGCTGGCGGTTTTGTAGCTGGCGGTTTGGTTTGTGGCGCAAGTGCTGCAAATGATGGTTTTTTCTTTGGCGTTGAGGGTGCGGGCGACTATAGTTTTGCTAGATTCAAAAATTCAGAGATCCCGACAAAATATAGCCACGGAGCGTGGGATTTGGGCTTGAAAGCTGGTTATCAGGCGAGTGAGCACCGCTTTTACCTCTCTTACAACTATCAGGGCGCGATGAAGTCAAACAACGTTGAGTGGGGCGGACACAAGGTTTTGGCGGGCGTGGATTTTCGTCCGAACATTACGTCAAATACGCACTTTTTGGGCGGACTTTACGCGGGCGTGGCGTTTACTAGCATCGATGACAGCTACCCAACAGCATCGTCAAAAAGCTACTCTATTAGAAATGGCGTAATAGGCGCTAGGGCTGGTCTTTCTGTGGATTTGGACGAGAACAACTCTTTTGATGTGGGCGTAAAAGCTGAGTGGCTAACTCGTGCAAAACTTAACAACGATGATAGCAAAAAGACACACTCACGAGCTGACATTAACAATCTCGGCTTGTTTGTAGGTTACTCTTATAAATTCTAAATTTGCCTTTTTTGAGGTGTTTTAGTTTTTTTGGTTTTTTGTTTTTGGCTCGATTTTTTATATTTGTTGGGAGGCATGAAAGTGTCGCCTAACATCTTTTTGTTTGTGAAAATTTCTAAAAATATGTGTAAAATTTGAAATTTTCCAAATTTCTTTCAACTTTT
>DCIZ01000076.1:8810-11466 GCA_002317305.1 Campylobacter sp. UBA1713 | reverse complement strand
TAAAACGCATCATCGAAATTTCCACAAATGAGGGCGATTTGGTTATGGATTTTTTCGCTGGTTCCGGCACTACAGCAGCAGTAGCACACAAGATGCGGCGTAAATTTGTAGCCATTGAGCAGATGGACTACATAGAAAACATTACAAAAGAGCGGTTAAAAAAGGTTGTAGCGGGCGAGAGCGGCGGCGTAAGCCGTGCAGTAGGCTGGGCGCCACAAACCGCACAAACCGCACAAACCGCACAAACCGCACAAACCGCACAAAATTTAGAAATAACTCTTTTTGAGACGGAGCAAAACGAGCAAAACGAACAAAACGAGCAAAACGAACAAAACTACAAAAATAACTTTTTCGTTTATGCAGAGTTAAAAGAGCTAAATTTGAGCTTTAAAAAGCAGATATCAAACGCAAAAAACGCAGACGCTTTAAAGCAAATTTGGGCGGAGGTAGAGAAAAAAGCAGAGAAGCAAAAGGCGTTTTTGGACTTTCACGCAAGCAAAGAGAAGTTTTTTGACAAAGATGATTTTAACGCTTTAAAACTAAACGAACAGAAGCGAACGCTAAAAAACGCACTAGATGCAAACATGGACTACTTGCCTTTGAGCGAGCTAAAAGACGCTGACTTTGAGGTGAGCGAGGAGGAAGCGAGGCTAAATTTGACTTTTTATGAGAAAGAGTAGAGTTGGGAGCTAGAGATGTGTGATGAGTTTTTGATGGTAGGCGAGATGTTGGGGCAGATTCGGCTTGTTTTGGAGCAGGCACGTGCAAATGTGGCAATGGCGATAAATGGCGAGATTGTTGTTGCGTATTGGAATATAGGACGCATTATTGTCGAGCACGAACAAGAGAGAAACGAGCGTGCTACATATGGAAAACGGACGTTAAAAGAGTTGTCAAAACTTTTGACAAAAGAGTTTGGAAGTGGGTTTTCTGTTTCAAATGTTTACAATATGCGTTTGTTTTATTTGAAATATCAAAAATTCCAGACAGTGTCTAGAAAATTGAGCTGGTCGCATTATTGTGAGTTGCTTTTAATTCAAGACAATGACAAAAGAAGTTTTTACGAAAAAGAGTGTGCAAATGCTAGTTGGTCTGTTAGAGAGCTAAAAAGGCAGTTGGAGACATCTTTATATGAGAGACTTTTGTTGTCATCTGGAACTGAAAACAAAGAGCGTGTTATTGAGTTGGCACGAAACGGAAATGAGATATTAAAACCTGGTGATATCATAAAAGATCCATATGTTTTTGAATTTTTAGGCATACCGGAAGATAAGCCTGTGTTAGAAAGCAACCTTGAAAGTGCGTTGGTTAGGCACATAGAAAAATTTTTGTTGGAGCTTGGAAAAGGTTTCATGTTTGTAGGAACACAACAAAGAATCACGCTTGGTAATGAGCATTATTATGTAGATATGGTTTTTTACAACAAAATACTTCACTCTTATGTGTTGATAGAGTTAAAGACTAAAAAGCTTATGCCAGTGGCGGTAGGACAGCTAAATATGTATCTAAACTACTATGCCGAAGAGGTAAACGAAGAGAGTGATAATCCGCCTATTGGCATTATCTTGTGCACAGATAGGGATTTTCTCGGAGCAGAATATGCACTAGGCGGACTTAACAACAAGATATTTGCGTCAAAATATACATATGTGATACCAAACAAAGAGGAGTTGATAGCACAAGTTGAGGTGGTTTTGGGCAAAATAGATAAAACCAAATTTAAGGAGTAGAAAAATGAAGAGAGTTGGAGCACATGTGAGTGCATCAGGCGGCGTGCAAAACGCACCGCTAAACGCAGCAGCCATCGGCGCAGATGCCTTTGCGCTTTTTGTGAAAAATCAGCGTCAGTGGAATGCAAAAGAGCTAAAAGAGGCTGACATAGAGGCTTTTAAGGCAAACCTCGAAAAAGTGGGCATCGAGCCTGAATTTGTCTTGCCGCACAACGGCTACTTGCCAAATTTGGGACACCCAAACACCATCGCTAGGGCTAAAAGCGCAGAGAGCTTTTTGGGCGAGGTGCACAGGTGCGAAAAGCTGGGGCTGAAAATGATAAACTTTCACCCCGGCTCACACCTTCGGGCGATAGACCACGAGGAGTGTTTGATGAACATCGGCGAGTGCATAAACTACATACTTGACAGGAGCGAGGGCGTGCGACTAGTCATAGAAAACACGGCAGGACAAGGGACAAACATGGGCTATAAATTTGAACACCTTGCCTACCTCATAGACTACTGTGAGGACAAGAGCAGGATAGGCGTTTGTCTGGACACTTGTCATCTTTTTGCGAGTGGTTACGACATAGCGGGCGACTACGAAGGGGTGATGAGCGAATTTGAGCGGATAGTAGGTTTTGAATATCTGTTTGGAATGCACATAAACGAAAGTATGTTTGAGTGCGGAAAGAAAAAAGACCGCCACGAGAGGCTAGGACACGGAAAGATAGGCATGGAGGCGTTTGAGAAGATCATGCGTGATGAGAGGATAGGCGAAATTCCGCTGGTTTTGGAGACCATAGACGAGACGCTTTGGAGCGAGGAGATAAAGCTTTTACGTAGCTTTTCGGCTTGATGGAAATTTGACAAATTTGTCCCTCGAAAAGCAAGCGATTCATGGGTCCAGCTGGGGCTTGCCCCCGTCGCTCGTCCCTCGCCGT
>DCIZ01000076.1:5392-8784 GCA_002317305.1 Campylobacter sp. UBA1713 | reverse complement strand
TTTGAGATTTATCGAAAAGAAAAACGGCGAGGGACTAATAAAAAAGCGTTAGCTTTTTACCTACCAGAAAACTGAAAGCAGAATGCAGAAAACGGAATTTGTCAAAATTTGCTTTTTTGTGAATTTGACTTTTTACGCCAATCCTTTCCCATAAACACTCACTCCTAAACCCTTTCCCTAAAAAATGTTTTGGTGGTTACACAGCCTAATTTAAGCAAAAATTTAATAAAATACCAGCTTTTAATTTATTTTGATAAGGAAGATTTATAATGAAAAGAATACTTTTACCACTTTTGGCGACCTCTTTGGCATTTGCTGCAGGCTACAAAATTCCAGAACAAAGCAGCGATGCAGTCGCATTAAGCGCAGCAAATGTCGCCTACAGCTTTGGTGCGGATGCGGCTTACTACAACCCAGCAAACATGGCTTTTTTACAGAAAAACAAAAATTTCATAGCGGGCGGGCTTACTTACATACATCTTGGCGAACACACTTTCATGCCAGATGACCAAACCAAACGTGGCAGTGTCTCAAAGGCGGGAAATTTTTTCGTCCCAAATTTGCACTTTGTTAGCCAAGAGCTTTTGCCAAATTTGCGCGTGGGTGCTTCGCTTGCCGTGCCGAGTGGCATGAGCATGGAGTGGACAGACAAATTTGGTGCTAGCACGGCAAAGCGTTTTAAGCTGGAGGTGGTGGAGTTTGCGCCGAGCGTGAGTTATGAGGTTTTGCCGGGACTTAGTGCGGCAGTGGGCGTGAGGGCGCTTTATGCAAAGGCAAAGGTGGCGACTTATCCAAATGGCGGTTTGACAGGCGGCGTGCAAATAGACGCACAGCGGGACTTAACAGGCGATGCTTTGAATTTTGGCTGGAATGTGGCTTTGGCTTATAAACCGCACTTTTTGCCCGCACTTAGCGTGGGTTTGACATATAGGTCTTTGGTAAATTTGGAGTTTGAAGGTGATGCTAGAATTTCTTCGAAAACTACGCCAAATGGTTCTGTTGTGCCAAAGCTTGCAGGATTCAACGGCGACTACACAGGTGGCGTAAAGACAAATTTGCCGATGCCCGCAAATTTAAATTTGGGCGTGGCATATGAGTGGCGAAATTTTGTTTTTATGCTAGACTATGAGCGGACTTTTTGGAGCAAATATAAAGAGCTAAAATTTAGCTACGACGAGGCGCCTAGTGCGACAAATGGGCTGGGCATTTTTAGCGAGACGACAAAGCGAGAGTGGAAGGACACTAGCACATACAGGGCGGGCTTTGCGTGGAATTATGACAAAAAACTTCGCTTAATGTTTGGCTTTGCTTATGACGAGTCAGCGGCGAGCGATGAGCGCGTGGGGCTTGAGCTTCCAGATACTAGCTCTAGAATCTACTCTTTTGGTGCGAACTACAAATTTACGCCAAATTTAGAAGGCACATTTAGTTACCTCTACCAAGACAGGCTAAACAGACGCTTTAACAGCGTTAAAGAAGTCGAATTTGCAAATGTAGTAGGTGAGATGAAAAGCGGCGATGCACAGCTGGTGAGTTTGGGCGTGAAATATGCGTTTTGATTTTGGATTTGCGAATTTTGAGCGAGTGAAGTAAATTCGTCAAATTCAAAAAAAGTAAAAAAAGTAAAAAACAAGGATAAAAAATGAACTATCCGTTTAATAATTATTATGAGATGTTGCAAAATTGCGTTGCTAGCCACCCGAACAACACAGCGATCTTCGTTGAAGATGGCAAGACCTCGTTTTTGGAGCTAAAGGTAAAAGTCGACCGCACAGTCGCCTTTTTGCAGCAGCTGGGCGTGGGCTACAAAGACAAGGTGGCGCTTGTGGTGGCAAACAGCGAGGAGTTTATAGTCGCATACATGGCAGTAACGGCGGTGGGTGCGGTGGCAGTGGCGCTAAACACTTTTCTTAAAAAAGATGAATTTAACTTTATCTTAAACGACTGCAAAGCGAAAATTCTCTTTGTGAGCGAGTGCTACCTAAAAGAGACAAAAGGGCTAGAGGAGACGACAGAGCTAGAAAAAGTCATCGTCATAGGCAGTGGCGAATACAACGCCTTTGGCGAGAAGTTTCTCAAATTTAGCGACATCTACAAAACGCTTCCAGTGAGCAACTTTAAGTCGCCGACAGGGCTAAACGACATAGCGGGCATCGTCTACACGAGTGGCACGACAGGACACCCAAAAGGTGCTATCATTAGCTACAAAAACGTCATGAGCAACATCTGTGGCGCTATTCCGCACGCCATCACGCTTTCGCACAAAGACCGCTTTATAGTATATTTGCCGATGTTTCACAGCTTTACTTTGACCATTATGATATTGTTGCCGTTTTTTAAAGCCAGCGGCATCGTCATAGTTAAGTCGGTTTTCCCGTTTGCAAACGTTTTAAAGCAGGTTTTGACAAAAAAAGTAACTGTGTTTTTGGGCGTGCCTGCCATCTACACGGCGCTTGCAAAGGCGAAGATTCCGTGGTATTTTAAGCTTTTTAACTGTGTTCGGTATTTCATCTGCGGTTCAGCACCACTGGCTTTACAGACCATAGAGGACTTTAAAAAGACCTTTCCAAAGGCGAGTTTGCTAGAGGGCTACGGGCTTAGCGAGTGTAGTCCGCTTGTGAGCGTGAATCGACCTGGTAAAGAGAAGGTAAGTAGCGTGGGCGTGCCTATTTTTGGCGTTCAGGTGAAGATAGTAGACGAGGAGATGGTGGAGCTTCCAGTGGGCGAAGTGGGCGAGATCATCGTAAAAGGCGACAATGTCATGCAAGGCTACCTCAACAACCCGAGTGCGACAGATGCCACCATCATAAACGGCTGGCTTCGGACGGGCGACTTAGGAAAGATGGATCACGACGGCTACATTTACATAGTCGATAGACTAAAAGATCTCATCATCTCAAAAGGGCAAAATGTCTATCCGCGTGAGATAGAGGAGATCATCTACAAACTAGACGAAGTGGAGTGCTGCGCGGTGGTGGGCGTAAAAGATGAGCTAGAAGATGAAGAAGTGGTGGCGTTTGTCCAGTTTAAAGAGGGCATGAGCAAAGACGCAAACGAGATAAAGAGCTACCTAAAACAGCGTTTGGCGAATTTTAAAGTGCCAAAGTCGGTGTTTATAGCGCAAGAGTTGCCACGAAACGCGACTGGTAAGGTGTTAAAACGTGTGCTAAAAGAGCAGATAAAAGATAAGAAATTTTAGGCGGAATGCAGTTATACAGAAACGAATTTTTGCAATTCCCTCAGAATGACGGCGTGGGTTTTTGCTTTTTTTAATAATCGCAAATTCCGTTTTCCGCATTCCGAACGCTTTCCGTTTTCTGTTTTCCGTTTTCCGAAACGGGGTCGCAGGGGCAAAGCCCCCGCCCGCCGTCCCGTCGCCGTTTTTCTTTGAG
>DCIZ01000076.1:5136-5336 GCA_002317305.1 Campylobacter sp. UBA1713 | reverse complement strand
GCTTTTTACCTACCAGAAAACAGAAAACAGAGTGCGGAGTGCGGAGTGCGGAGTGCGGAGTGCGGAAATTTGCGATTCTCTAGAATCAACAAGCAACGCCGTCATTCTGAGGGAGGTGAAGCCGACCGAAGAATCCCCTGAAATTTGATTTAGTAGAATCTACAAAACAAGCGAAGCGCTTTTTGCAAAGCAAAAATGTT
>DCIZ01000076.1:0-5055 GCA_002317305.1 Campylobacter sp. UBA1713 | reverse complement strand
CTTCGCTCCCTCAGAATGACGGCGTGGGTTTTGGCTTTTTTGACGTTTGACAAATTTGTCCCTCGCCAGGCAGGGGATTCTTCGGCGGGCTTACGCCCACATCAGAATGACGGCATTGAGTTTTTGCAATATTTCACATTGTCAAATTTAAACAAACAAAAAAACAAAAAAAGGTAAATTTATGGACTACAATCCAAAAGAGATAGAAAAAAAGTGGCAAGAGTTTTGGGTAAAAAGTGGCTACAACGAGCCAGAGAGTGATTTTAGCAAACCAAAACGTTACATTCTTAGCATGTTTCCCTACCCGAGCGGACGACTTCACATGGGGCACGTGAGAAACTACACCATAGGCGATGCGCTTAGCCGTTACTACCGAACAAAAGGCTACAACGTCCTTCAGCCCATCGGTTTTGACAGTTTTGGCATGCCTGCTGAAAATGCTGCCATAAAACACAAAACGCACCCGAAAAAGTGGACTTACGAGAACATTGACTACATGACAAAAGAGCTTGACCTTCTCGGTTTTAGTTTTTCAAAAAAACGCCTTCTTGCGACAAGCGACCCACTTTACACACGCTGGGAGCAGGAATTTTTCATCAAAATGTATGAAAAAGGGCTAGTTTACCGAAAAAACGCCGTTGTCAACTGGTGCGAAACCGACAAAACCGTGCTAGCAAATGAGCAGGTGGAGGACGGCAAGTGCTGGCGTTGTGGCGAGGTGGTTACGCAAAAAGAGATGCCGGGCTACTACCTAAAGATCACCGCCTACGCTGACGAGCTGCTTTCGTGTTTGGAGGAGTTAAAAGGCAAGTGGCCAGCACAAGTTTTAACGATGCAAGAGAACTGGATAGGGCGGAGTTATGGGCTTGAATTTGGCTTTGAGTTTGACGAAGAGAGTAGCAAAAAATGCGGCGGTTTAAGCGGCTTTAAGGTATTTACCACGCGACCAGACACCATCTACGGCGTGAGTTACTGCGCGCTTAGTGTAGAGCACGAAGTGGTAAAAGCGGTATTTTCAAATTTAAGCGCTGAAAAACAAGAGAAGCTAAAAGCGATGCAAAACCAAACGCCACGCGAGAGGCAGATAGCACCAAAAGATGGCGTGGAGCTGGGGCTTTTTGTAACTCACCCGCTCACAAAAGAGAAAATTCCCGTTTGGTGTGCCAACTTTGTCCTAAACGACTACGGCAGCGGCGCGGTGATGGCAGTTCCAGCGGGCGACGAGCGAGACTTTGAGTTTGCGACAAAATTCGGGCTAGAGGTGCGTGGCATCTTTAAAGGCGAGGTGGCTTTGCCGTGTGTAGAGAAAAACCAAATTTACAAAGGCGGAATTTTAGACGGGCTAACTTACGAAGAGGCGAGCGAAAAGGTCATAGCTAAATTTGAAAGCGAGCTTGGTGGCAAGCGTGTGGTAAATTATAAACTTCGCGACTGGGGCATCTCACGGCAGAGGTATTGGGGTGCGCCCGTGCCGATGATTCGCTGTGAAAAGTGCGGCGTCGTGCCAGAGAAGCTCTCAAATTTGCCTGTGGCTTTGCCAGATGATGTGGTCATAACAGGCGAGGGGAATCCGCTAGAAAAGCACCCGACGTGGAAAAATTGCACGTGTAGCGTTTGTGGTGGCGAGGCACTTCGTGAGACAGACACGATGGACACTTTTTTTGAGAGTAGCTGGTATTTTGCGCGTTATGCTAGCGATGAACGCACGTGGGAGCAGACGGCACTGGACAAGGCGAGCGTGGACTACTGGATGAACGTAGACCAGTATATAGGCGGCATCGAGCATGCCATTTTGCACTTGCTTTATGCGCGTTTTTTCCAAAAGGCTTTGCGCGACATGGGCTACTTAAAGGACAGCGAGCCGTTTGGGGCACTT
Organism: Campylobacter sp. UBA1713; assembly: GCA_002317305.1. Classification (GTDB taxonomy): domain Bacteria; phylum Campylobacterota; class Campylobacteria; order Campylobacterales; family Campylobacteraceae; genus Campylobacter. The sequence continues at coordinate 3,179 of DCIZ01000076.1, read as the reverse complement.
TTGACGCAGGGAATGGTGCTAAAAGATGGCGCAAAGATGAGCAAAAGCAAAGGAAACACAGTAGACCCTGACGACATCATAGCCAAATTTGGCGCAGACACGGCACGGCTTTTTATACTCTTTGCAGCGCCGCCACAAAAAGAGCTAGAGTGGAATGACAGCGCCGTAGAAGGTGCGTTTAGGTTTATAGCACGGCTTTTTGAGCGGTCGAAAAATGCACTTAAGTGCGAGAGTTTGCCGCTTTTGGAGCACGCATCTTTAAGCAAAGCGGAGAAATTTGCGAGGCTGAAAGTTTACGAAGCGGCGAAAAAGAGCGTTGAGGTTTGTGAGGGAAGTTTTGCTTTTAACACACTTGTGGCTTCTTGCATGGAGGCACTGAATGCACTTTGTGCGCAAGAGAATTCAGATGTGTGGAGCGAGGGTTACTGGATACTTTTAAATTTGCTAGAACCTGTGATTCCGCATGTGTGCTGGGAGCTGAGTGATGCGCTTTTTGGGCGTAGGAATCTTAGCGTGGTGAGAATTTTGGACGAGGTTTTTGTAACGGACACGTTTAAGCTTGGCGTGAGTGTAAACGGCAAAATTCGCGGCGAGATAGAGGTGGAGAGCGGGGCGCAAAAAGAGGGCATCTTGGTAGTGGCACGAGATTCTGTAGCAAAGTGGCTAGATGGCAAAGAGCTCGTAAAAGAAATTTACGTGGAGAAAAAGCTGGTGAATTTCGTGGTGAAAGGGTGATGCGGAAAACGGAAAGCAGAGAACAGAAAACGGAATTTGTCAAAATTCGCTTTTTTGCAAATTTGGTTTTTTACGCTCTCGCCAGGCGGGGGATTGGCAAGCTTGCCAGCATCAGAATGACGGTGCTGGTTTAAAAGAAACATCGGCTAACGCCGAGCGCTTCGCTTGTTTTGGGCTTTTTTGAAATTTGAGTATTTTACGCCCTCGCCACGCAGTGGATTATTTGGCTGGTTTTACCACACCTTACAAATGGCAGCGTTTGCAAATTTTATGCCTCGCCAAACACCAGCTTTTTTAAACAAAAAGGACAAAAATGTTACATTGTAAAAACATATCTCACAAATTCGAATTTCCGCTTTTTGACGACATTTCGCTAGATTTTGCACCTAGTAGCACAAGCGCCATCACGGGCACAAGCGGCAGCGGAAAGAGCACTATTTTGCACATTCTTTCGACACTTTTAAAGCCAAACGGCGGCGAAGTTTTCTACAAAAACCGCTCACTCTACACGCTTAGCACAGACGAGCTACTCAAAATTCGCCGTTATGACTTTGGCATCATCTTTCAGCAACACTACCTTTTTCGTGGTTTTTCGGCATTAGAAAATGTAGAACTCGCTACTATTTTGAGCGAAAAAGAGCTTGACCGTGAGCTTTTTGACGCGCTTGGCATAGCGCACATTCTTTCGCAAAAAGTAGGGCGACTGAGTGGCGGACAGCAGCAACGAGTGAGCATAGCACGCGTTTTAAGCAAACGTCCAAAGGTGATTTTCGCTGACGAGCCCACAGGCAACCTTGACAAAAATACCGCTGGCGAGGTGATGGGCGTCATCTTTGACTACGTCAAAAGGCACGAGGCGGCGCTTGTGCTGGTAACTCACGATGAAACGCTTGCTAGCAGTTGTCAGCGGCGATTTCACCTTTCAGAGCAGGTTTTGCGGGAAGTTTCGCAGGAGGTGAGAGATGCATGAACTCAGCATAGTCCAAAGTTTGCTAGGGCAGTGCGAGAGGCTGGCTAGCGACAACAAGGCGAAAAAGGTCTTGCGTGTGGAGGTGAGTGTAGGGCGGTTAAGCGGCGTTGAGGCGCACTACCTACAAAACGCATTTGACGCTTTTAAGCTCGGCGGCGTGTGCGAGGAGGCGGAGCTGGTGGTGAGTGTGAGCGATGTGGTGGTGGAGTGTGTTGAGTGTGGGTGGGGTGGCGTTTTGGCACAAAATGAATTTGTGTGCGGGGCGTGTGGCGGCGCAGCGCTAAAAGTAACGAGCGGCGAGGAGCTAATGCTCATGCGTGTGGAGATGGAGTAGATTCGGAAAACTGAAAACTGAAAACGGAGTGTGGAGTGCGGAGTGCGGAAATTTGCGAGCGGAGCGATTCATGGGGTCGCAGGGGCGAAAGCCTCCGTCCGCCCGTCCCGCCGCCGTTTTTCTTTGAGACGAAAGCGAAAAGAAAATGGTGGCGAGGAGAAATAAAAAGCGTTAGCTTTTTACATGCGGAGTGCGGAAATTTGCGATTCTCAAGAATCGTTAAATTCATAAAAAAGCAAATTTTTAAAATTCCGCTTTCCAAAATCAACATAAAAGGAAAAAAATGATAGTTGCAATAGATGGAAAAATCACAAAAAAAGAGCCCACTTCGTGCTTTGTCAAGTGTGCTTCTGGCGTAACCTACAAACTTCGTGTTTCGCTTTTTACGAGCACGTCAGTCGAGGTGGGACAGAGTGTGGAGCTACTCGCTACACAAATTTTTCGCGAGGACGCACAGGAAATTTTTGGTTTTTTGAGCGAAGAGGAGCAAAAACTCTTTGAGATGTTGCTAAAAGTGAGTGGTGTGGGACCTTCGACGGCGCTTGCGGTTTGTAGCACGCTAAAACCAGACGATGTGAGTCGGGCGGTAAATTTGGGCGATGAGAGCGCTTTTAAGCGTGTGCCTGGTGTGGGACCAAAGGGTGCTAGGATGATCATCGCACAGCTAAAAGATGCCAAATTTGACATGGTGGCGACACAATCAGCCGCACAAAGAGATGCCTTTTTGGCTTTGCAAAGTTTGGGTTTTAAAGAAGATAAGATAGGCAAAACTCTCGCCCAATGCACCGCCACCGAAACGGCAGCTTTGGTAAAAGAGGCGCTAAGCAAGATGAAGTAGATTCGGAAAACGGAAAACGGAAAACAGAAAACGGAGTGCGTTTGGAGAACGGAAAACAGAGTCTAGAAATTTGCGATTCTCTAGAATCGGCAAACCAACGCCGTCATTATGAGGCAATAGCTCTGAAGAATCCCCTGAAATTTGATTTAGTAGAATCGTCAAACGAAGTTCCTGTAAAACAAGCGAAGCGCTTTTTGCAAAGCAAAAATGTTTCCTCTAAAACAAGCGAAGCGCTTTTTGCAAAGCAAAAATGTTTCCTGTAAAACAAGCGAAGCGCTTTTTGCAAAGCAAAAATGTTTCCT
>DCIZ01000129.1:23419-33824 GCA_002317305.1 Campylobacter sp. UBA1713 | reverse complement strand
GGGGATTCTTCGGTCGGCTTACGGAAAACGGAATGCAGAAAACGGAAAACGGAATTTTACAAATTTGCTTTTTTGTGAATTTGTAGATTTTACTCGCTAAAAAGGCGGGGGATTCTTCGGTCGCTTCGCTCCCTCAGAATGACGGCGTTGGTTTTTGCTTTTTTGATAATCGTAAATTTCCGCATTCCGCATTCCGTTTTCCGAACGCACTTCGTATTTGATGTCATTACGCCAAAACGGCTTTTAAAAACGCCGAAAAAATCCAAACAAACAAAAAAATTCAAATTTAAATTTGACTAAAAAGAGAAAAGCGATGTTTTGCGAGGCTAACAGGTCGCCACCAACAACCCAAAGCCTCGCTTCCAACTCGCGTAAAACGAGCCATATAAAAAAAATACAAGATAATTAAGATTACAATCAATAACCAAAAAAACGTGTAACCGCCATAAAAGCAACGCAACAAAACAAAGCCACAAGGATGAAGCTTGTCTCCTCATTTTAGCAACGCTTAAAACAAAACTAGCACTCTTAGCAACCACGCCTCAAGTAGCAAAAGCGACACACGCACACAAAACGCAAAAGATCAGTCTAGTCTATATCTTGAAATGACTGGCGCGTCTAGGTCGTCGTCTTCGTTTATAGTGTAGCCACCCGAAACCTTTCTGTAGCTACTCAAAAAGTCGTTTTTCTTCGCCTCTGGTTTTGAAGAAGGCGCCACGTGCTGAACGTGTTGGCTATATTCTGGCTGCTGTTTTGCCGCTGGCGAAACAACCGTCTCTGGCTTTGAGTCAAGCCTGTGCGTATCTTTACCAGAAACGCCTGTCGCTATGAGCGTTACGATGACTCTGCCGCCTGTCAAACTCTCGTCAGTAGCCGTTCCAAAGAAGGTGTAAACTTCCTCCTCGCCCACAAGCTCGTTTACATATTGCATCGCCTGCTCGATGTCATACATAGGCAAATCTGGGTGCATGGTAAAATGAACCATTAGCCCTTTCGCGCCTTTTATGTTTATGTTTTCTAGCAAAGGCGACTGCGTTGCGTTTGTAACCGCCACTTGCGCTGCGTTTTCGCCATCTGCCTCGCCTACGCCTATTAGCGACTCACCTTTGTAAGTCATGGCAGTCTCTAGGTCGGCAAAGTCGATGTTGATGCCCTGTGAGCTAGACTTTAGCACTATTGAGCACATACCACTCACCGCACGTGAGAGAATATCATCTACTATCTTAAACGACTCTCGGTAGCTCATTTTTTTGTCTATGATTCCGATAAGTCTTTGGTTTGGCACGACAATGACGCTGTCGCAAGTCTCTTTTAGCGAAGCAAGTCCAGTAAGCGCAAGCTTCATACGCATCTTGCCTTCTAGTTCAAACGGCAAAGTTACGACCGCAACTGTGAGCGCACCTATCTCTTTTGCCACTTTTGCCACCACTGGCGCTGCACCCGTTCCAGTTCCACCACCTAGTCCAGTCGCAATAAAGACGATGTTTGAGCCATCTAACTGAGCTTTTATCTCGTCATAACTCTCTATAGCCGACTCTTCACCAACTTGCGGCTTCATTCCAGCACCAAGACCACGCGTTCTTTTCTTGCCGATCTGGATGCGATTTGACGCTTCTGAAACGTCTAATGCTTGCATGTCTGTGTTTGCGACGATCAAGTCATTTTTTTTCAAACCGCTTTTCTCCGCGATACCTTCGCGAATAATGTGGTTGATCATATTTCCGCCACCACCACCGACGCCAACTACTCTGATCTTTGCAACGGTTTCGTTATTGCAAACTTCAGATACGGTAAAATTTGTTCCCATTCATTACTCCTAAAATAAATTTTTCAGCCAGTTAAAAAATTTGGCAACCGCCCCTATTTGTTCTTTTTCGATCTCTATGCCTTTCTCAAAAAGATAGTCAGAATCGCTACCATTTACCACAAGCTGTCCGCTCTGCTGTCCGTAAGGCTGCTGGTTATAAGCGTGCCCATAAGGCTGCCCGTATTGCTGATTCTTCTGCGAATTCATCTGCAAGCTGTCGTAAATTTCTGGACGACTTACAGTGAGTTCGTCTTTATATTTGAGTCTATTTTCAGAATCGATCTCATAGTTCAAAAAGTGCCCTGCACTATATAGACAAAGCCCAAGCACACACGAATTTGTTTGGTCTGCTTGCGAAGCGCTAATGTTGTTTATAAACGCATCGCTAGGTTTTGCCGTCCTAATAGGAATCTTGTGAAAAACAGAAGACGCCATCTCCTTTATGCCATCAAGTTTTGTCATGCCACCAGTCAGCACGATGCCTGCCCTTGCCATGCTTTTGCCATGATCTTCGCAGTTTAAAATGTTGTTTTTTTCTAGTTTCATCTTTAAACGCAAAAAAGTGTCCTCAACTCGCGCATATATAGCGGTCATGATGTTGTCCATCGGGACTTCATGAAAGCCATTTGCATCGCCGATGTCAGGAACGCTTATCTTGTCTTGCTTCTTTGCCAAGAATCCAGTATAATTTACCTTTATGGATTCGGCTGTGTGAAGTGGCATGTGAAACGCCGTAGACAAATCTTGTGTTATGTTGTGCGACCCAACGCCCAAAAATCCGTTGAAACGAATCGTTTTTTCTTTATATGCGATGATGTCGCAAGTAGCTCCGCCCATGTCAATGAGCACAACTCCCATATCTTTTTCGTCCTCTGTCAAAGTGGCGATAGAAGATGCGTAGCTAGAAAGAACGATGTTATCCACACGAAAACCAGCCCTGTCAAGCGCCTTTTTCAAATTTTCTATTGCGGACTTTTTTGCCGTAATGATGTGAACGTTTACTGCAAGCCTCGAAGCGCTCATGCCGCGGGGATTGTCAATGTTCATGTTTTGGTCGTCCAATATAAATTTGTAAGGCAACGTGTGAAGCATGTCATAGTCGTGCTCCATGTGTGCTTTATATTGAGAAGATGTGATCACTTGTTCTATCTGCTTTATCTCGACTTCGCGGTTTTGTATGTTTGAGACGTCGCTTGTCATTAGACTGTCGCTGTCGCAACCAGAGAGTGAGACTACTACTTTGTCAAATTTGTTGCCGTGAAGTTTTAGGACGCCCTCAACTGCCATCTTTATAGACTTCGCCGCCTGCTCGATATTTGCAATCGCGCCTTTTTTTATACCGCTAGAAGCGACTTGATTTATCCCGACAAAATTTATCCTACCATCATCAAGCGCATCCGCCAATACAGCAACGATCTTATAACTACCTACGTCAATGCCTAAAAGTCTAGTTGCCATCCTGTTGCCCCCTGTCATACACTTTGACCTCATAACGCTTTCTTAAAACGTTTAAGATGTCTCTTTTTAGTTCAGCGTTTTTGATTTGGCGAATGCCATTTTGCAGTGTCGATCCGAAATTCTCAAATTTGGCACTGTTCAAAAACTTCTGTTCCGTTATTTTATACAAAAAAGCCTTATCTTTAAATAAAACGAACCCCTCTTTTTGATTCTTATTAAAAATTTGCTCTATCGCACTTGTCGTCTCCTCTGCGTTAAGTCCCGCAAAATTCCCTGCAAAGTCTCGCCCAACAAAGCCAATGTCGCTACCTACAAACCCTTTTAACTCACCACTCGCCTTCTCCACAAGCGCTTTGTTTTTCTCCTCCTCTAACGCATCTACATAGACAAATTTTTTCGCCTCATCAAAGCTCAAAACGCGTGGCGGCTCGACTTTTTCCACCTTTAAGATGACAAAATTCTCGCCCTTTGCAAAAGGTCTTAAAACGTCTCCTGCCTTTGACTCACGAAGTCTAGCAAAAATCTCGCTCTCAAAAACCGTATCGTCCTCAAAAACACTCAGATTCTCCTCTGTTTTTGCCTCGCCCTTTTTTACCTTTGCGTAAAGCTCAAGTGCTTTTGTCTTTACTAGCGAAAATGAGTAGTCGCGCACCACGCTTTTTTTTGCCTCTGCAAAAGTCAAAAGCTTGTCCTCGCTGTCTCTATACTCGCCACGATTCTCTTTGTAGTGAGCCAAAAGCTCCTCTTCACTCGCCTCAACTAACTTTACTGGAATGTTGATTCTGCTTAGATCAAATTTAGTTTTGCTCTTGTATTTATCTTTGTTTTTCTCCCAAAACGCACGCAAAGCATCATCGCCTAGCTGCAAATTTGTCGGTCGCTCGACTACCTTTACACTCAGTCTGTCCTGCATAAAATAGACCGCACCGAGAATCTCTTTTTCCACATCTCCCACACGTTCAACGCCCAAAGCATCGTTAAGCTTTGCTAGCAAAAGAGTTCGCCGAAGTCCCTCCTCGTAGTCCTTTGGCGTAGATCTTGCGTTTCTCACAAGCTGCTCATATTTTGCCTTGTCAAATGTGCCGTTTGTAGAAAAATTTGGGTCTGCTAGCAAAACGCTAGCCACTTCGTCATCGCTCACTTTTAGACTAAGCTCTTCAGCATAATTTAGCAACATCTGCTCGTCTATCATACTCGCTAAAACAGATTGTGCTAATCCTAACTTCTCAGCATCCTCTTCTGTAAACTGCCCATTTCGCATTTGCGAATAGTAGTTAAAAAGCCCGTTGTAAGCGTAGTTAAAGTCGGTTTTAGAAATGGCGTTTTTACCGACCACCGCCACAGAACGCGCCCTTTGCGAGTTAAAGTCATAGCCTCCCCAGCCGACAAAACCAGCACCGATAAAGGCAATAGTGCTTATCCAAATCGTAACAATGAGGTATTTCTTATGCCTTTGCATCCAACCAATCATCCAAAATCCTTTAAAAAATCCTTGTTTAAAAAACCGTGTTTCTATCGTATTAGAATCACGATTCTAGCAAAACTAAATTTTAATTTAGCTTAAATTTACAAAACCTATGCTACAATAAAAAAGAGTTTATGACGACTTTAAATACAAAGGAAAAAAGGTGAAATCTCCGCATGTTCCAGTTTTGCTAAACGAAGTAAAATATATCTTTGCCGACCTCATAGGCGAAATTTCATCGCCTAACCAAAACGCACAAAAAACAAAAAGCGTGGACACAAAAAAAGCCGCCTCTAACGCACAAAATGTGGACACAAGTGTGGATATGTTTGACGGCACAAAAAACGCAAAAAGTGGCAAATTTTCTACAAAAGAGACAAATTTACTAGACGTTTCAGACGTTTCAGACGTTTCAGAGCTTTCAAACGACCAAAAAACATTTCTCGACTGTACTTTGGGCTACGGCGGACACACCAGCGCACTCGCACAAAACCCAAATTTAAGGCTCATCGGTTGCGACAGAGACGAGACGGCACTTAACTTTTGTCGCCAGTTTTTCAACGCAAAAAACGAGCGCGTAAAGCTCATAAAAAGCGACTTTGCCAGCGTGCTAGAAAAACTCACCGCCACAGAACGCACCAGCCTTCGCGGAATTTTAGCCGACATCGGCGTTAGCTCACTTCACCTAGACTGCGATGAGCGTGGCTTTTCGCTGACTTCTGGCGTGCTAGACATGCGAATGGACACCACGCAAAGCCTAGATGCAAAAGCTGTGGTAAATTCATATTCGCACACAGAGCTAACACGCATTTTACGTGAATTTGGCGAGCTCCCAAACGCCGAAAAACTCGCCCACAGAATCGTCTCACACCGCAACAAAAACGCCATCACAAGTGCAAAAGAGTTGGCTAGCCTCTTTGGCGAAGAGAGACTTCATGGGCGAAATGTGCGTCTCTCTACACTCGTTTTTCAGGCGATTCGCATAGAAGTAAACGGCGAACTAGCACAAATTCGCTCACTTTTAAACGCCATAAAAAATAGCGAAATAGACCGCTGTATAGTCGCTGTCATAGCCTTTCACTCCATAGAAGATGGCATCGTAAAAAACGCCTTTCGCTCGTGGGAAAAGCCGTGCATCTGCCCGCCAGAAGCGGCTCGCTGTGAGTGTGGCAAAAACCACGCCATCGGTAGAGTCATCACAAAAAAACCGCTTGTTGCATCGGCTGATGAGATCGCTACAAACCCACGAGCCAGTTCAGCCAAACTTCGCGCCTTTTACATAGAGAGAAACGGCGAAAATTTTGTCTAAAAATGAGACCAATAAGAGAAAATAGTGCAAAAAACAAAAATTTAAAAAGGAAAAAAAGATGAATTTGACACTTAAGAATTTGCTGTCTATCTACGTTTTAGTCATCATTTTAGTCGCGGTTTTTGGCTCAAAAATTTACATCACGAGCCAAATTTACTACACGAGTTTGCAGATAAATTCTCTAAAAAACCGCCTAAATTTGCTCATCGCCGAAAACAAGCAGTTTCACGCGATGCTCCAAATAGAACGCTACAAAAACCAAGTAACGAAGTATTAAAATTTGGCAAAATAGCAAAAATTTCCTGCCTTCATGACGAAGACTAAATTTGCCAAACATCTAAACAACCGCACACAAAAAAACACACAAACACAAAAAAGAAAGAGAACACCAAATGAGTTTCATAAAACGATACGACCCTGCCAAATTTGGCTTGACCTTTGCGCTAAAAGCGACCATCACCTTTATATTAGCCGTATTTTTGGGCTACATCTTTGGCACTCTAACTGGCGCAGTTTACGCCGCAAACGCCGTCATTTGCATATTTTTCATCGACTCGCTTGACGGCACGACTCGCCACAAATTCGCCCTACTTTTAGCCTACATCGCACTCGGCTCGCTCGCCATCATCTTTGTAAAAGCGACCTACTCTGTGGCGTTTCTCATCTTAGTGCCCACGTTTTTGTGGCTCTTTTGCGTGCAAGCCATAAACGCTTTTAGCGCAAATTTCTACAAAATCCTCCACGCCACCACCATGTGCGGCACGGTTACGCTCATTATGCTCACCAGCCTGCCCGAACTCGTCCTCACAGACGCCATTTTTGGCTTTGTCATAGGCGGATTTTTGGCGACATTTTTCAGGCTGGCACGTTTTGGTAAATATGGCAAATTTACCGCCAAAATTCACACGCTTTTACTCAGCGATCTCATAAAAATGAGCGAAGAGATAAAAGAAGGCAAGGACTTTGACAAAGCCGCCGAGACGACTCACAAACACATAAATGAATTTAAAGCCATCTTTGAACACAGAAGCTCGACCATCAAAGACGCCCAAACCATCATCTACCACTCAAAATCCATCTTCTACCTCTACAAACTAGAAGACATTTTTCACGCGCTCATCTCGCTAAAAAGCTACCAACACAAAGTCAAAGACAAAGATCTCGTAGAGCGTGTATTTTGCGAGCTTACACAAAACTTAAAAGAGCTAAAAAAGATCTTTGTCGGTGGCGAAGTAGAGCTAAAAAACGAGGCTTTTTTGTGCGTGCAAGAGACGCAGTGGACACTTTTTGCCTCAAGCTTAAAAGTAGCTTATGACAAATTTAGGCTCATAAAAGAAGGCGGCGAAGACAAGCTAAATCTCCAAAGCAAACCGCCAAAAAGTTTCTACAAATTCGTCAAAAATTTCAGCCTCAAAGGCGAAAGCGCACTCTCATCGCTTCGCATCGCCACAAGCGTAACGCTAGCCATTTTCATAGCACTCGTTACAAAAATAGACCACGGCGTTTGGATAGCCATCGGCGTTTTGACCATCACAAAAAACAGCGCCTACCTCACGCTACTAAACGGCATCGACCAGATAAAAGGCAACATAGTCGGGCTTTTTTTCGGGCTCATGCTCGTCTTTGGACTGAAAAATTTGGCTTTGGCGTATTTTGTCGTGCTTTTGGCGTTTATATTTTTGGCGTTTTACCTAAAACTCTTTCCGGTTTTTTACTTTTCTGTAGCATTTATGACAGCATTTGTCATGATCTTTTACCTCATGCAACACAACTTTGTTGAGCTGGTTTTACTAAGAGTTGTCGATATTTTGGCTGGATTTTTAATAGCATTTGCTTTGAGTTTTGCCTTTAAAAACCACTCGAATCGCCTCATTTTAAAAGCCAAATTCACAAAAACGCTAAATTTGGTAAGCGAACTCATGCTTTTTAAAAGCTTCGTAAAAGTCGAAAAAGACGCCATCGGCGCTTTGCAAGAATACAAACTCGCCATTCGCCAAAGCGACAAACGTGGCATCGCCGCACTTCGCCGCTCGCTTACGCTTTTTAAAAGCCTTCACGAGACAAATTTACTCATCTCAAATTTGCGCGACTACACAAAAATTCGTGCCATTAGAGGCGAAAGCGACTTTCTAAACGACACAAAGATCATCATAACACGCTTTGAGATGATAAAGAAAAAGATAGACAAACTGCCAAACTACTTCTACGACGACCTCGAAGACAAGTGGTTTAGCAAAGATGAAAAGCTACTCTACATCCTTCGCCGCATCGCAAATGAACAAAGAAAAATTTATGACGCGGTGTGATTTAACATCTGTTAAGCAAATTTAAGCTAAAATCAAAAAAACAAAATTTGAAAGGCAAAAGATGAAAGTGGGAATCAAAGAGGCAATAGAGCGTTTTTTCTCTACGCCAAATTTTAACATGATATATTCAGAAGCGGTAGCAAACGCCTTTGATGCTGGTGCAAAAAATATAGAAATTCGAATCGAAACAAATTCGTTTGTTGAAACTAACAGCCTAAAACTCACCATAAAAGACGATGGTGCTGGCTTTACAGATGAGAATTTTGACAAATTTTCGTCTCTATTAAAAACAAAAGACAAACATCACAAAGGGCTTGGGCGTTTGATATATCTGCACTATTTTCAAAAAGTGAGAGTTGAAAGCGTGTATGAGACGAATCGAAAAAGAGAATTTGTTTTTGACGAAAAATTTGACGGAAGTAATTTTAGCAACGAAGAGTTACAAAACAGCGAAAAAAACTACACTTTGCTAACGTTTAGCCACTTTTCAAATAAAAAACTAAACAGCTATGATGACATCAAAGCCTCATCTGTAAAAGAGTATTTACTGGAACATTTTATGCCAAGTTTTCTTGTAAAACGAGAAAATAACGAAGATTTTTGCATTCAAATAGTTACAAAAACAAAAAAAGGCGAAGCAGGCAAAGAGTTTCATAATGAAAATGTTACGATAACGCCAAAAGATTTGCCACAGATGCAAAACGGTCAAGTTGAGACAAATTTGTTTGGAGAGATGAAAGTGTTTTACAGCGTAGATGAAAGCACAAATTCAAAAAACAAACTCTACACTGCCGTTTGCATAGATGGACGCGCGATCAAACTAGACATAGTTAAAAACGTAAAAATACCACCAAAAATCAACGGCATTTTTTTGCTAAAATCCGAATTTTTTGACACAAAAAGCGATGAAGCGAGGCAAAAAACTACTCTAAGCGAAGGCGAGCGAAAGGAGGTAGAAAAGTTGTTTATGGAGAAAATTTCCGAAATTTTGAACGAGAAATTTCCAGAAATATCTAAAAAAAATAAACAAATCGCCGAAAATCTGAGAGAGAGATACCCGCATTTGGAAGGATATTTTGATAAAAACCAAATTTGTTTGATAGACGAAAACAAAGCGTTAGAAGAGGCGCAGGCGAAATTTTTTGACGAGCAAAAAAGGGTTTTAGGTGCTGAAAAACTCGGCGAAGAGGAGTATAGGATATCTTTTGACCACGCCACAAGAACGCTAACAGAATACATTTTGTATAGAAATATCATAATAGAAAAACTACAAAGTGTAACAGCAAACGAAAAAGAGGCAAAAATTCACGATATCATCGTTCCTATGCAGAAAAGTTTTTCGGCAAATAGTCTAGTCGGAGACATTTACAACAACAACGCGTGGATACTTGACGACAAATACATGAGCTACCAGTATGTGCTGAGCGATAAAAATATATCTGAACTTATATCTAAAATTTCCGAAGAAAATGAGTTAAAAAGCGATGATCTAAGACCAGATATTGCGTTTGTTTTTTCTGATGATATCAACAACTCTACATGTCCGGTTGATGTTGTAGTAGTTGAGCTAAAACGCAAAAATCTTGGATATTTGGACAATACAAGAATTGTCAGTCAGCTAAAACAAAGAGCAAGACGGTTGCTTGGGTTATATCCAAACAAAATTCAAAGATTGTGGTTTTTTGGCATTGTTGAATTTGACGATGAGTTGAGATTGGAAATGCGCGAGGATTGGAATCCTTTGTATTCTAATGGAGAAGCTTTTTACATAAATAGAGAACTATTTCCTATGGATAAAAATAAAAAAGAATTCGGCGAAAAACAGCCAGTTTTTATGACACTGATGTCCTTTGATGCTTTGTTTAAAGATGCAAAAAAACGAAACGATATTTTTCTAAAAATACTAAAAGAGAGTATAAAACAACACACAGAAAAAGTGCGATAGGCAAAATCAAATTTTCGTAAAATGCGAAAAACAAGCACAACGCCGTCATTCGCAAGGGGTGCAAGCGACCCGAAGAATCCCCTGAAATTTGAGGGCACCTCTAAAAAACCATTTA
>DCIZ01000129.1:19328-23276 GCA_002317305.1 Campylobacter sp. UBA1713 | reverse complement strand
TCTCCTGAAAACACTCCACAAAATCAAGCCAAACTGGTTTTTAGAGATGCCCTTGAAAAGAGTAGAATCTTTGAAATTTGCTTTTTCGTGAATTTAACGATTCTACTTATTCACCATGCGGGGGATTCTTCGGGTCGCATTCGCTCCCATCAGAATGACGGCGTTTTGTTTATGGATTCTCGAGAATCGCACACTCCGCACTCCGCATCACCTCTCCCCACGAAGCATGTAGCTAATGTCTCCTGCACCAAAGCCGATGACCAAGCCAGAGTCTAGCACGCCCGCATCGCACGCCAAAAATTCACCCTCACGCCAAACACTCTTACTAAAAGTCGCACCAGAAAACTCCGCCCTCACGTCTATGCCATTGCTCTCCTCGCCCGCTGCATAAACGGGCAAAACGACCAGCTCAATGCCACGAAACGCCTCGCGAAAGCCGTCCAAATTTGCTTTTAGCCGTGTCCAGCGATGCGGCTGAAAAACTGCCGTTATCTTCTCCAAGCCCAGCATATCTGCATAAAGCCTAGCGCTTTGCAAAGTGGCTTTTATCTCTGTCGGGTGGTGTCCGTAGTCGTCTATGAGCGCGTAGTTTTTGCGCGTAACTAGCACGTCAAAACGCTTTTTTATGCCCTTAAAACGCTTTAAATTTTCGCGAATCGCCTCTATTTTCTCTCTGCCACGCACCGCCACCGCGCCCAAAACCGCCAACGCCGCATCTACTGCTATGTGCTCACCCAGCCCAAAAACCTCAAATTCGCCGTAACCTTTTAGGCTAAATTTGGTGTATGGCTCACGCCCGTTTAGCTTGCTAGAAACGTTAAAAACATCGCCCTTTTGTAGCTTCACCGCGTCCAAATTTACCCCACGCAAAAATTCGTCCTCGCCGTTTAGCACACGCACTTTTGCCGCATTTAAAAAGCTGTCATAAGCGCCGTAAAATTTGCTTAGGTCAAACTCATAGTGCTCCATGTGTTCGGGTTCTGCGTTTGTAACGATGGCTAGAAACGGGTTTGCGTTTAAAAAGCTAGAATCACTCTCGTCTGCTTCAAAAACCACTTCGTTTGTGCTCACGTCAAAGCGTGTGTTTGAGCCAAACTCCTTGCTAACTGCGCCTATTATGGCGTTGCCGCCCAAAATGGCACTTAGCATAGCGCTAGTCGTGCTCTTGCCGTGAGCGCCCGCGACTGCAAAGACTTTCATATCTTTTAGCAAAACTTTCAAAAATTCCTTGCGCGACTGGACGCTGATTCCTAGCTCTCTTGCCCTTACCAGCTCCTCGTTTGTCTGTTTTATGGCGGCAGAGTAGACGACCTCGTCAGGCAAATTTGCGTTTATGGCGTCTGCATCGTGCGGCGTGCTTATTACCGCGCCCATGCTCTCTAACTCGCTTGTGAGTGCATTTGCCTTTATGTCTGACCCACTCACAAAATACCCCTTTTGCAACAAAAACTTCGCCAAAGCCGAGATGCCTATCCCGCCAATCCCAATAAAATGAACTCTTTTCACAACTACCTTTCAAATTTTGTTTTGTTTTATGAAATTATGGATTCGCTATTTTAGATTGTCAAAAATTTACATAAAGCGAATTTTGGTAAAAGCTAACGCTTTTTTACCAAAATTTTGGCAAAGCAAATTTGTATAAAAAGCTTTTTTGAGCCTCCGCCCAAATTCGCTTTGAGCAAAGCGAAAAGCGAATTTGGGCGGAGGCGGGAGACGGGGGCTAAAGCCCCTGCGACCCCTTTTTGCTTCGCTGACAAATAGTATCAACACAACCTATAATTTAAAGTAAATGATTAGCAAACAGCCATTCAACCACGCACATCTACTCTCCTTTCAAAAACGCCTCCACCAGCACTATCTGCGCTTTTACACTCTCCTCGCTCGTTCCGCCGTAACTTTTGCGCGCCTGCATAGAAGCACGAAGCCTTAAAACCTCGCAAGCGCCGCTTTTGATTCTAGAATCTACGCTTTTTAACTCCGCCTCGCTTAATTCGCTCAGATCTACCCCCTTGCTCTCAGCAAACGCCACACAACGCCCCGTTATAAAGTGCGCCTCACGAAACGCCACGCCACACTCTCGCACCAAAAAATCGGCTAAATCTGTCGCACTTAAATGTCCTTTTTTTACCGCCGTCTCCATAGCATCAGCGTTAAATTTGACTTCACGAAGCATCTCACGCAAGATGACAAGGCTCTCAACCGCCGCCTTAACGCTGTCAAAAACCCCCTCTTTGTCCTCTTGCATGTCTTTGTTATATGCCAGCGGAAGCCCTTTTAGCACCGTCAAAAGCCCAAAAAGATTCCCATGCACGCGTCCAGTTTTGCCACGAATGAGCTCTGCGACGTCTGGATTTTTCTTCTGCGGCATGATGCTAGACCCCGTGCTAAATTTGTCGCTAATGGTTACAAAGCCAAATTCAGATGAACTCCACAGAATCAGCTCCTCGCAAAGCCTAGATGTGTGCGTAAAAATGACACTAATGTTAAAAAGCAGCTCCAAAGCAAAGTCGCGGTCGCTCACGCCATCTGTCGCGTTAAAAACAGGCGCTTTAAAACCCAGCTCATGCGCGGTAAAAAAGCGGTCTATAGGATGCGGCGTGCCCGCAAGTGCCGCACTTCCCAAAGGGGAAAAATTCGCCCGTTCAAACGAAGCGTTTAGTCTGTCAAAATCTCGCATAAACATAGACGCATAAGCCATCGCCCAAAAAGCCAAACTCACGGGTTGCGCGTGCTGAAGGTGTGTGTAGCCGGGCATGAGCGTTTGTAAATTTGACTTTGCGATGTCGCAAAAGACGCCCACAAGCGACTTTACTAGCGTTGAAATTTGGTGCGTTTTGTTTTGGCAAAAAAGCCGAAAGTCCAGTGCGACTTGGTCATTTCTACTTCGTGCTGTGTGAAGTCGCCCGCCTATCTCTTTTCCCACTAGCTCGCTTATGCGTTTTTCTACCGCCATGTGAATGTCCTCGTCCTCGACCTTCCACTCAAATTTGCCCGCTCGCATCTCCTCACGCACCGCTTTTAGCCCACGCTCTATCTCGGCGTGTTCAAATTCGCTTAAAATTCCAGCGTTTTTTAGCATCTTTGCATGTGCCAAAGAGCCACAAATGTCCTCCTCAAAAAGCGCATTGTCAAAAAAAATCGAAGCGTTAAAATGCTCCAAAAGCTCGCTACTTGCCTCGCTAAAACGTCCTTGCCACATCTTCATCTTTTGCCTTTTTTATGATTTTGTTTTTGTAGTAAATTTGCCATAAACTTGTTTTCTAACTAG
Source organism: Campylobacter sp. UBA1713 (assembly GCA_002317305.1). Classification (GTDB taxonomy): domain Bacteria; phylum Campylobacterota; class Campylobacteria; order Campylobacterales; family Campylobacteraceae; genus Campylobacter. The sequence continues at coordinate 20,008 of DCIZ01000129.1, read as the reverse complement.
TCTGTGCTAAAATTTAGGCAAAGTAAATTTTGGTAAAAAGCTATCGCTTTTTTAGTCTCGCCGCCGTTTTCTTTTTCGATAAATCTCAAAAGAAAACGGCGGCGAGACGGAGGGACGGGGGCTACCGTCCCTGCGACCCCGTTGTTTGCTTCGTTTGATATCAATATAGCCCAAAATAGTTAGAGAACAGGTCGAGTTTATTTTTTAAACGCGTCATCGCCTTTTAAAAAGACGATGACTTCGGCGAGCTCTTTGTAGGTCATCTGCTGTGCGACTGGCTGCATGCGTTTTTTCCAACGCCCGCCATATTCGAAATTCCTATAAGCAAAAAACGCATCGAAAATTTCGTCTCCACTAAGCTCTGAAATTTTTACGATGCCGTCTGCCCGCCGCTCGCCTTTTGAGCCGTGGCAATTTTTGCAACGATGATTATAGGTCGCCTCGCCTTTTGCTTTGTCAAACTGCGCACCTCTGTCAAAGCCAAATTTAAAACCGCCTATCTCAACCGCACCCAAACCAACAACCGCTAGAACGATAAACAAAATTTTTTTCATTTTAGAATCCTTTTTAAAAGCGTGGATTATAGCGACATTTTCATTAAAACCAAATTTAAGGACACCTCTAAAAAACCATTTAAGTAAATTTGGTTGCTTGCTTTTTCGTTTGTTTTTGCGCTTTTT
>DCIZ01000129.1:17257-19234 GCA_002317305.1 Campylobacter sp. UBA1713 | reverse complement strand
GTTTTTAGAGATGCCCTTAAAAACTCGCAAATTTACAAATGTGGCTTCATCTAGTCAATAATTTTTATTATTTAGCACAGATTCAGCTTTAAAATGGTATTATTCTCAATCGATAATTTTTATCAACAAGGAGTTTTTATGAAAAAGATCATGACCACCGCTAGTGGCAATCCCATCGGCGACAACCAAAACAGCGCCACAACCAGCCCACGCGGCTTTGTTAGCCTCAGCGACTACCAGCTTTTGGAGAAGCTCGCTTTCCAAAACAGAGAGAGAATCCCAGAGCGAACAGTGCATGCAAAAGGCAGCGGCGCTTACGGCGTGCTAGAGATCACAAACGACATTAGCGCCTACACGTGTGCTAGCGTTTTGCAAAAGGGCGAAAAGACAAAACTTTTCATCCGTTTTAGCACCGTCGCTGGCGAAGCAGGAGCTGCTGACGCTGAGCGAGATGTGCGTGGATTTGCCGTAAAATTTTACACAAAAGAGGGCAACTGGGACTTAGTCGGCAACAACACGCCTGTATTTTTCATTCGAGACGGCATAAAGTTTCCAGACTTCATTCACACACAAAAACGCGACCCAAAGACAAATTTGCGTTGCAACGATGCGGCGTGGGATTTTTGGAGCTTAAACCCAGAGACGATGCACCAAGTCCTCATTCTCATGAGCGACAGAGGAATTCCAGCGAGCTACCGCCATATGCACGGATTTGGTAGCCACACTTACAGCCTCATAAACGCCGAAGGCAAACGCGTTTGGGTCAAATTTCACTTTAAAACCAGACAAGGCATCAAGAATCTCACAGACTGCGAAGCGGCTGAGATCATCGCAAAAGACAGAGAGAGCCACCAAAGAGACCTTTACAACGCCATCGACAAAGGCAACTTCCCACAATGGGACTTTAAAATTCAAGTGATGAGCGAGGAGCAAGCAGCGGCGTGCAAATTTAACCCATTTGACCTCACAAAGACTTGGTCGCACAAAGAGTTCCCGCTCATAGATGTCGGCGTAATGACTCTAAACGAAAACCCACAAAACTACTTCAACGAAGTAGAACAAGCAGCGTTTAGCCCGTCAAATGTAGTTCGTGGCATCGGCATCAGTCCAGACAGAATGCTAGTAGCACGCACATTTAGCTATCCAGACGCGCAGCGCTATAGACTTGGCGTGCACTACCAGCAGCTTAGTGTGAATCGTCCGCAAAATGCTGTGTGCGAATACTACAACGGCGGCGCGATGAATTTTGGAATTTATGACAAAGGCACAGCACACTACGAGCCAAACAGCAGAGGCGGTGCTGAAGCAGACGCGCGCTACAATGAGCCAAATGTCCGTGTGGGCAGTTTTGGTGGCGAGGCGCTTTTTGAGATGGGTAAATTTGACCACCGAGCAGACGATGACGACTACTTTACATGTGCAAGAGACCTTTTTAACATCTTGCCAAATGACGAAAAAGAGAGACTTTACAAAAATGTCGCTGGCAGCATGGAGGGCGTAAGAGAGTGCGTGGTAAAACGTGCGCTTGAGCTCTTTAAACAAATTCACGTAGAATACTACAACGGCGTTAAGTCGGCTTTGAAGTGCAAGATGGACACGTGTTCGCTTTGATGCGGAAAGCGGAGAGTGGAAATTCGTCAAATTCACGAAAACGCGAATTTTCACAAATTCCGTTTTCTGTTTTCCGTTACCGCCGTCATTCGCAAGGGAGCTGAAAGCGACCGAAGAATCCCCTGCCTGACGAGGGCGAAGAATCTTACAAATTCACAAAAACGCGAATTTTCACAAATTCCGTTTTCTGTTTTCCAAAAAGGGGTCGCAGGGGCGAAGCCCCCGTCCCCCAGCCTTCGCCGCCACTTGCCTTTGAGCCGTAGGCGAAAAGGCAAGTGGCGGCGAAGGCTACAGGGCACCTCTAAAAAACCATTTAAGTAAATTTGGTGGCTTGCTTTTTTGTTTGTTTTTGCATATTTTTACCTT
>DCIZ01000129.1:16003-17205 GCA_002317305.1 Campylobacter sp. UBA1713 | reverse complement strand
CATTTTAAGAAAAAAATCTACTAAAAACGCTCCAAAACAAGCGAAGCGCTCGGCGTTAGCCGATGTTTCCTGTAAAAAATCAAGCCAAACTGGTTTTTAGAGATGCCCTACAAAAAGCGAAGCTTTTTACCCAAATTTGAAAAATAGTAATTTTTGGTAAAAAGCTAACGCTTTTTGTTTTGTCTCGCCACCGTTTTCTTTTTCGACAAATCCAAAAAAACAGCGACGAGACGGTGAGACCCAAATTTATAACATCATTCATAGTTAAAAAAGGCAAAAAAATGAGAAATTCAAATTTAGAAAATGTAGAAGTCAGCAAAGAAGAAGAGGCGCGTTACGGCGAGTTGTGTGCGATGGCGCTTGACTTTGCGCGCACAAACCAAACAGATGCGCTTTTTCAGATGATAAAACATGGATTAAATGTAAATTTAAAATCCCACAAAGGCGACACGCTACTCATGCTTGCCTCTTACAACGGCGCGTTTGAGACGACACAGATGCTCATCTCGCAGGGCGCAAAAGTAGACGAGCGAAACGACAGAGGGCAGACACCGCTAGCGGGTGCTTGCTTTAAGGGAAATTTGGCGATGGTGAAGCTTTTGGTAGAAAACGGCGCAGACGTGGAGGCAAACAACGGCATGGGGCTCACGCCCTACTCTTTTGCGGTGATGTTTGGGCGTGGCGAAATAGCAAAATACCTTTTAAACCGCTCACCAAAACCTTCACTTCTTAAAAAACTCGGCGCAAAAGTGGCTAGCTTTGTTGGAAGGTGATTTCGGAATGCGTTCAGAATGCGGAATGCGGAATGCGGAATTTGTGAGAATTCGCTTTTTTGTGAATTTGTTTGTCAATTATAGAGAATCGCAGAATCCGTTTTCCGCTCTCCGTTCTCTGAATGGGGTCGCAGGGGCTTTAGCCCCCGTCTCCCGTCTCGCCGCCGTTTTTCTTTGAGCTGAAAGCGAAAAGAAAAACGGCGGCGAGACTTTTACATACGGAAAACAGAAAACGGAAAACGGAAAACGGAATTTTAAAAATTCGCTTTTTTGTGAATTTGGCTTTTTACTAGCTCAAAAGGCGGGGGATTCTTCGATAACGGAAAGCGGAATGCGGAAAACAGAAAACGGAATTTTAAAAATTCGCTTTTTTCTGAATTTGTAGATTCTACTTGCTCAAAAGGCGGGGGATTCTTCGCTTCGCTAACG
>DCIZ01000129.1:15834-15988 GCA_002317305.1 Campylobacter sp. UBA1713 | reverse complement strand
CGCTCCGCTCAGAATGACGGCGGTACCAGAAATCAGAATGCGGAGAACGGAAAACGGAATTTTAAAAATTCGCTTTTTCATGAATTTAACGATTCTGTAGAATCGCAAAATCCGCATTCCGCATTCTGAACGCACTCCGCACTCCGTATGTAAA
>DCIZ01000129.1:10646-15770 GCA_002317305.1 Campylobacter sp. UBA1713 | reverse complement strand
GGGACGGTGGGCGGGGGCTACCGCCCCTGCGACCCCGTTCGGAAAACGGAAAGCGGAATGCGGAAAACAGAAAACGGAATTTTGTAAATTTGCTTTTCGCGAATTTAACGATTCTGTAGAATCGCAAAATCCGCATTTCGAACGCACTCCGTTCACTCCTCCTGCAACGCACTCGGTCTAGTCTTTTGCAAAACCAGCTCCCTCGCTTGCCTTATGTTTTTCGCACTACCTATTACCAAAAGTCTCGCCTCTGTCCCTATGAGCGCATTGCCACGCGGCATCGGCGTAAAGTTGCCGTCTTGGTCGTAGATGCCGATGACGGTTACATTTGTAAGCTCGCGAATTTTTGCATCACGCAAACGCTTAAACCGAAGCCACGAGCGTGTCGGCACAGCTATCTCTTCTATGTCCATCAAAGCGTTTTGGTTGTGTAAAAATTTGTCTAGCAAATTTTGCATGTCTGGCTTTGCGCTCACCGCCGCCATCTTTTGTGCTACTAGCTTTGAAGGCAAGACGACAGAATTTGCGCCCAAAGCGATGAGCCGCTCCGTGTCCTCCTCTTCTGCGGCGTTTGTCATGACAAAAAATGGCTTTTTGCGACTGCCGTTTTTTATGAGCTTTTCGTCATAAGCACGCACGACTGCTATCATGGCGATGTTGTCAGCGGCGTTTTGGCTAAGCGTGATGACTCCTTTTGCGCTAGACATAAAGCTCTTTAGTAGCGCCTCTTTTGTGTGCGGTTGAGCTTTTACAAAGTAAGAGTAGCCGTGCTCTTTTGCCAGCTCTTCGAGATTCGCCGAAGGATCAACTACGACAAACGGCGTTTGGTTCTCTTTAAACTCACGAGCCAAATTTGCCGTAAGCGCGTTGTGGTAGCACAAGACAAAGTGGTTTTTTAGGCGTGCGATCTTGTGAAGCATCTTTCTCTCCTTTAAGAGTTTTATTAGCGTGCCTTGTTTTAAAACCTCAACGACTATACCGATGGCAAACGTAAAGAGACAAAAGCCCATGAGAATGAAAGCGATGGTAAAAAACCTGCCCGCTGTGCCTATGTGCGCCACCTCCGTAAAGCCCACAGTGGTAAAAGTCATGCCCGCTTGGTAGATGGCGTCCATCAAGCCAAAGTCCGCCGTAACCATGTAGCCGACAGACCCGAAAAACATCATGAGGACGATGAAAATGAGCGGAAGTCGAAAAATTTCTAGCTCTTTGTAAATTTCTATGTCAAGGTTGTATTGTGGTTTAGTTTTTCGTGAGGAAAAGAGGTTTTTGAGTCGTTGGGTAAATTTCATAAAAAGCCTTAAAAACGCATCTCCTTTTTGGAGATGCGAAAGCGTCTATTTTGACTGCTTTTTCATAGTGCGAAGTGTAGAAGCGGCGACTCGAATTTTTCTAGTCGTTCCATCTTCTAGCGAGATTCTAACTGTTCTTAAATTTGGCATGAAGCGTCTCTTTGTTCTGTTGTTAGCGTGGCTGACGTTGTTGCCAACCATAGGTCCTTTGCCCGTAATGGCACATACTTTAGACATGGTGAATCCTTTGAAAATTTGAATTTTAAACCTTCGATTCTAGCCAAAACGAGCTTAAAAATTAGTTAATTTAAGCTAAAATTTGGTAAAATGCGAATCAAGTGCGACAGGTAGTTGCGTGAAAACGAGGAAAGTCCGGGCTGCATTAAGACAGAGTTGCGCCTAACAGACGCCAGAAGTGATTCTAGGGATAGTGTAACAGAGAGTAGTCAGCCGCGTAAGCGGTGAAGGTGAAACGGCGGGGTAAGAGCCCACCAGCGTTTTTGGAGACAAGAGCGGCTATATAAACCCAACTCGCAGCAAGAAAGGATGGTTTGAAGTCTTAAAAATTCAACCTTTCGCTAGATTCTGTTGGCAACAACAGAACAAGATAAATAACTACCAAAAACAGAACTCGGCTTACAGTCGCACTTTATTTCGTAATTTACAAAAAAGCAAATTTTATTAAAAAGCTAACGCTTTTTATTTTGTCCCGTTGCCGTTTTTCTTTTCAATAAATCTCAAAGAAAAACGGCAGCGGAACGGGCGGGCGGGGGCTTTCGCCCCTGCGACCCTCTTAATGGCTTCGTTCAGAAAAACGGCAAAAGAGATGAACTAGAAAGCGACTTAATGCAACAACTTTTAAACTACAAAATAAGGCAACATATGCAACTTTTCACAACCATACATCAAGGCAAATTTAAAGGCAAAAAACTCCTCCTTCCACCGAGTGCCACGACGCGCTCAACAAAGTCCATCGTGGCAGAATCTTTTCTAAATTCGGCACTTTTAGAAATTCGTGGTGCGGTTTTTGTGGAGTGTTTTGGCGGTAGCGGGCTTGTAGCAGCAAGCGCTTTAAGCGTGGGCGCAAAGCACGCTTATGCAGTCGAGTTAGACAAAACCGCCTTTGGCGTGCTGGCAAAAAACGCAAGCGTGGCGGGCTTTGAGGCACTTTACGGCGACACTTTTACGCTAACGCCTGCTTTAGTCGCAAAACACACAGACGTCGTGCTCTACCTCGACCCGCCGTTTGACATTAGAGAAGGTTTTAGCGGAATTTACGAAAAAGTTATACATTTAGTAGAAAATTTGCCAAAAGCAAATTTGAAAATGGTGGTTTTTGAACACTTAAGCAGTGTAGAGATGCCGCAAAACATAGGGCAGTTTTGCAAAACAAAAACACGCAAATTTGGCAAGACAACGCTTAGTTACTATGTGTAATGACAAAAACTTTAAGGAGAGAACAAAATGTCTTTTTTGTGTAAGCACTGCAACACAGAATACAGCGACAGCGCAAAGCTACTAAACGCAAACGGCGAAGCGTTTTGTTGTAACGGATGTTTGCAAACATATGAATTTTTACACAGCAGCGACTTTGGCGAATTTTACACAAAACTCGGTGGCGAAAAGCTAGACCGCGCGCAAATTTGCGAATTTGGCGAAACGCTCGTAAATTCGTTTTACGAAAATTTCGTAACCAAAAACGGCAACATTTGCGAAATTTTCCTCGTCATAAAGGGCGTTCACTGCGCCGCGTGCGTTTGGCTCATAGAAAAAGTCCTCACAAAAAACGAAGGCGTGCTAGACATCTCAGTAAACGGCGCAAACGCAAAAGCAAAGCTCGTTTGGGACGAAACAAAAACAAATTTACGCGACCTGCTCACACTCATCTCACGCATCGGCTACAATCCACTCCCCTACAACCCCGCATTTGCAGAAAAAAGCGCCAAAAGCGAAAGTCGCACGCACTACGCAAAGCTAGTCGTGGCAGTGGCGTGCGTGATGAACATCATGTGGATAGCGGTGGCACTTTACAGCGGGTATTTTAGCGGCATTTCGCAAGAGATGAAGGACATTTTGCACTTTGCCGAATTTGTGCTAGCCTCGCCCGTCCTCTTTTACACAGGAAGCGAATTTTTCAAAAGCGCGTGGGCGGGCGTAAAAAGTCGCCACATAAACATGGACCTAAGCGTCATAGGCGGCGCTAGCCTAGCCTACGCCTACTCCGTGTGGGCGATGTTTGCACGTGTGGGCGAAGTCTACTTTGACAGCGTGGCGATGGTGGTGGCGTTTGTCTTTGTGGGCAAATATTTTCAAAAAAAGGCGCTCGCAAAGGCGGTTGATTTTGGCGACTCTTTAAGTGGCGGTTTTCTCTCTAGCGTGCGTGTAGCGGGCGAAAACGGCGTGGTGCTTACAAAACCAACAGAGGTAAAAACGGGCGATGAAATTTTGGTAGAAAATGGCGAAAAGCTTTTGCTAGACGGCGTTTGTGTAAGTGGAAGTGGCGAGTTTGACTACTCAAATTTAACAGGAGAAAGCTTGCCAAAAAGCATCTTTGCTGGCGAAGCGGTAAAAAGCGGCGGCGTTTGTGTGGGCGGGAGTTTGCGCTACAAAGCAACAAAGCCTTTTACAGACGGCACGCTTTGTAGTTTGCTACGGCTACTAGAAAATGCACGCCTAACAAAGACAAAAACCGAAGAGGTGGCAAATTTGCTTTCGGGCAAATTTACGCTCGTGGTGGTCGCTTTGGCGGTGGTGGCTTTTGCCTTTTGGGCGGTGCGTGAAAGCGTGAGCGAAGCGGTCGTGGTCGCCATGAGCGTGCTCATCATCTCCTGCCCGTGTGCGCTTAGCCTCGCTACGCCTGTTGCTTGTCTAGTCGGGCTAAACCGTGCGCTAAAACGTGGCGTGCTTTTTAAAGAGGCTAGCGTGCTTGAGCGCATGGGGCGTGAAAGTCGCTTTGTCTTTGACAAGACTGGCACGCTTACAAAGGGCGTGCTAAAAGTAGTCGGCGTGCGTGAATTTGGCGTGTTTGACAAGGGCGTTTTGCTGGCTTTGGTGGAGAGTAGCACGCACTTAGTCAGTCGCGCTGTGGCGGAGTTTTTGCGCTCGCAAAATGTTTTAAATTCAAATTTAGGCGAAAGTGAAAGCGTGGTCGGTGGCGGGCTAAAAGGTGGCGGACTTGTCGCGGGAAATGCGCGTTTTTTGCGTGAAAATGGCGTGGCGTGCGAGGAAGGAACGGGCGAAACGCTTTCGTTTTTCGTGGCGAGTGGCGGCGTGGTGGTGGCAGAATTTGCGCTTAGCGATGAGGTAAGAGAGGCGAGTGGTGGCGTGGTGGCGGGCTTAAAGCGTTTTGGGAGCGTGGCGATGCTAACAGGCGACAAAGAGGCGGTGGCTTTGAGTGTGGCAAAAACGCTACAAATTTGCGAAGTCAAATTTGCTGCTACGCCAGAGGAGAAAGTGGAGTTTGTGGGGGCGCGTGCGTGCGTTTTTGTCGGAGACGGCGTAAATGATGCAGCAGCACTTTCTCGGGCAAGTGTGGGCGTAGCACTGGGGCAAGATGTGGCGCTGAGCGCGCAAAAAGCAGATGTTATATTGCTTAGTGGCGATGTGGCGGAGGTTTTGGAGGCGGTGAAGATATCTCGCACGACTAGACGGCGAATTTACCAAAATCTAGCCATCTCTTTGGTTTATAACGTTGTGGCGATTCCTTTGGCGTTTTCTGGCGTGGTGATTCCGCTTTTAGCGGCGGCTTTTATGAGTGCTAGTTCGTTGTGTGTGGTGCTAAATGCTGTAAGGCGGTGAGGTGATGAGTCGCATTAGGGTGGTGAGCTTGTGC
>DCIZ01000129.1:0-10519 GCA_002317305.1 Campylobacter sp. UBA1713 | reverse complement strand
CGCAAAGCTGCGACTACGGCGGGCTAAATAAGGCAAATTTACGAAAAAGCAAATTTGTTAAAAAGCTAACGCTTTTTATTTTGTCCCGCCGCCCACTTTTGGCGGACGGGGGCTTTCGCCCCTGCGACCCCGTTTTTGAAAACAGAATCTTTGTTCAGGTTTTTTGACAAATTCAAATACAAAATTACAAAAAGGGTGAAAGATGAATGATTTTATTGAGATAATTGGTGCAAAAGAGCACAATCTAAAAAACATAAATTTAAAAATTCCAAAAAACAAGCTTGTTGTCTTTACGGGCATCAGCGGTAGCGGAAAGAGCACGCTCGCTTTTGACACGCTTTATGCCGAAGGGCAACGGCGTTACATAGAGAGTTTGTCTAGCTACGCAAGGCAGTTTTTGGACCGCATGAAAAAGCCAAATGTAGACAAGATAAACGGACTTACGCCCGCTGTCGCCATCGACCAAAAAAGCACATCGAAAAACCCGCGTTCTACTGTGGGCACCATCACAGAAATTTACGACTATCTGCGACTTCTCTACGCGCGTGTGGGCGTTCAGCACTGCCACAAATGCGGCAAAAAAGTAAGCTCAATGAGCGCAAATGACATCACAAACGAGATTCTCAAATTTCCAAAAGGCGCAAAACTCACCATCATCTCGCCTGTGGTTAGAGAGAAAAAAGGCTCGTTTGAAGAGAAGTTAGAAAGCCTAAAAAACAAAGGCTTTGTGCGTGCTTTTGTAGACGGCGTTTTGGTGCGACTGGACGAAAGTGCTTTGGAGCTGAGTAAAACCAAAAAACACACCATCAAAGCCGTCATAGACCGCGTAGTTTTGAGTGAAGAGGACGGCGCGCGTGTGGCAAACAGCGTAGAAAAGGCGCTTTTTGAGAGCTTTGGCGAAGTCGAAGTAGAGGTGCAAAACGCCGAAGAGCTGGGCATAAAACAGACGCATCATTTTAGCGAACACAACGCCTGCTTTGAGTGCAAAATTTCTTACTTGCCGCTTGAACCGCTCAGTTTTAGCTTTAACTCGCCAAAAGGTGCGTGTGAGAGTTGCGACGGGCTGGGCGTGCGTTTTGTGCTGGACTTAGACAAAGTGATAAACCCAAATTTGTCTGTGAGCACGGGCGCGGTGAAGATTTTTTACGGATTCAACAAAAGCTACCACGCAAAGTTTTTGGAGGCGTTTTGCGAACAAAACGGCGTGCCGACAAAGGTCAAATTTGGCGAACTAAACGAAGATGAAAAACGGCTGATTCTCTACGGAAATGTAAAACCAGTTTCGTTTTTGTGGAAAAAACATAGGCTAGAAAGGACGTTTGAAGGCGTGATAAACACTGCCTACGAGATGCTAAAAAACGAGAGTGATTTTGAAGACTACATGACAGAAAAGGCGTGCCCAGAGTGCAAAGCAAACAGGCTAAAAAAGGAGAGTTTGGCGGTCAAATTTGGCGGGGCGGGGCTGGGCGAAGTGATAAATTTAAGCATCCAAAAAGCGTTTGAGTTTTTTTCACAAGAATTCAAATTTAGCGGTGCTGACGTTGCGGTCGCTGGACCCATTTTGTTTGAAATTCGCGAAAGACTAAAATTTTTAAATGACGTGGGGCTTGGCTACCTCACACTCGGACGAGATGCAAGAACCATCAGCGGCGGTGAAGCACAAAGAATTCGCATAGCTAGCCAAATAGGCAGCGGGCTAAGTGGCGTGCTTTATGTGCTAGACGAACCGAGCATAGGACTTCACGAGAGAGACACTTTGAAGCTCATAAACACGCTAAGAAGCCTACAAGAGAAGGGCAACAGTGTCATAGTGGTAGAGCACGACAAAAAGACCATAGAAGCAGCGGACTTTGTGGTAGATATAGGCGTGGGGGCTGGCAAAAACGGCGGTGAAGTCATCTTTTCTGGCACGGTCGAGGAGATGAAAAAGTCGGGCACGCTGACGGCTAGCTACATAAACGGCGAGAAAAAGATGGAGTATTTTGCGGGGCGAAAGAGCAAGCAGTGGCTAAAACTCTCAAACGTAAACATAAACAACATCTCAAATTTGAGTGTAAAGATTCCTTTGGGAAACCTCGTGGGCGTAACGGGCGTTAGCGGTAGTGGCAAAAGCTCGCTAGTTTTGCAAACTTTGTTACCGACAGCGCTTGGCGAGTTAAACCGCGTCCGAAAAGTCCGCACAAGCGATGCGCTCATAGAAGGGCTAGAAGCACTAGACAAAGCCATCTACCTCGACCAAAGCCCCATCGGACGCACGCCACGAAGCAACCCTGCTACATACACGGGCGTAATGGACGAGTTAAGAGTGCTTTTTGCACAGACAAAAGAGGCAAAAATTCGCGGCTACGGCGTCGGGCGGTTTAGCTTTAACGTAAAAGGCGGGCGGTGCGAGCGGTGTGGCGGCGACGGGCTCATAAAGGTAGAGATGCACTTTTTGCCCGATGTGAGCGTGGTTTGCGATGCGTGTGGCGGAGCGCGCTACAACGCCCAAACGCTAGAAGTCAAATTTAAAGGCAGAAGCATCGCTGACGTGCTAAACATGAGTGTAGAGGAGGCGCTGGAGTTTTTTGAGGCATTTCCAAAGGTCGCCGTGAAGCTAAAAACGCTTTACGATGTTGGGCTAGGATATGTAGCTTTAGGACAAGCAGCGACTACTTTAAGCGGCGGCGAAGCACAACGCATAAAGCTAGCAAAAGAGCTGAGCCGTGCCGAAACGGGACGCACGCTTTATGTGCTAGATGAGCCGACAACTGGGCTACACTTTGCAGATGTAGACAGGCTGGTGCGGGTTTTGCAGCGTTTGGTGGAGCTGGGAAATTCAGTAGTGGTGATAGAACACAACCTTGATGTTATAAAAAATTGCGACTACATTTTGGACTTAGGACCTGAGGGCGGTAGCAAAGGGGGAAAAGTGGTAGCGAGTGGGTCGCCTTTTGAGCTAGCGCGTGGCTGGAAAAAGAGCGGGAGTTTTACGGGGCAGTTTTTGGCAGAGGAGATTCTGGGCGAGGAGATTTTGGGCGAGGAGTGAAAGAGAGATGAACTGGTCGCAAATTTCGACCGGTTCGAATTTGTAGGAGTGGAGAGTGAAAAGTGAAATTTTGATGCTAAATGAGAGTGATTTGAAAAGCAAAATTTACAACATTCGTGGCGTTTGTGTTATGTTAGATAGCGATTTGGCGGAGATTTATGGGTATGAAGTAAGGGCGTTAAATCAACAAGTAAAAAGAAATATAAATAGATTTCCTGAAGATTTTATGTTTCAGATCACAGCAGAAGAATTTGAGCTCTTGAAGTCACGATTTGTGATTTCAAGTTGGGGAGGCATAAGAAAACTTCCTTACGCCTTTACAGAACAAGGAATTTATATGCTTGCGACCGTTTTGCGTGGCGAACTTGCTGAACAGCAAAGTATATTTATAATGCGAACTTTTAGAAAAATGAAACAATTTTTCTTAAACAATGCGCAGATTTTTGCAGAGATTGATGGCATAAAAAAGCATTTGGTCGAGTCAGATTTGCACCAAAAAGAGACCGACAAAAGAGTTACCGAGCTTTTTGCTTTGATGGACAAATACAAAGTGGTAGAGAAGCAGGGAATTTTCTTTCAAGGGCAGATTTTTGACGCTTATGCTAAATTTGAGAGTTTTATTCAGTCGGCAAAAAAGAGCATTGTTTTGATAGACAACTATGTAGATCTGTCCGTTTTAGAGCGACTGGCGAAAAAAAATGCGGGCGTGAGTGTGAAAATTTTTACAGACCCGAAAACTAGCCTTACAAATTTGGATGTGCAAAAATTTAACGCCCAGTATCCTGTTTTGACTTTAAACTTTACCTCAAAAATGCACGATAGATTCTTGATTCTTGACGATTCGGTTTTGTTTCACATGGGCGCAAGTCTTAAAGACTTAGGAAAAAAATGCTTTGCTTTTGAGATTCTAGATTCAAATTTGATTCTGCCTGTTTTGAGAAATTTATGAGGAGAAAGACGTGGAAAACGAAATTTTGATGCTAAATGAGAGTGATTTGAAAAACAAAATTTATAACATTCGTGGCGTTTGTGTTATGTTAGATAGCGATTTGGCGGAGATTTATGGGTATACGACAAAGGATTTTAACAGACAGGTGAAAAATAACATTGAGCGGTTTGATGAAGATTTTCGGTTTCAGTTAAATGATGAGGAGTTTCAATTTTTGAGGTGCAAAATTTCCACCACAAAAATAGAAACCCGTGGAGGAAGACAATACAACCCTTATGTTTTCACAGAACAAGGAATTTACATGCTTATGACGGTGCTAAAAGGCGAGCTGGCGGTTAAGCAGAGCAAAATGCTCATTAGGCTTTTTAAGCAGATGAAAGATTTTGTTTTGACAAATTCGCTACTTTTTGAAGAGATAACAAACATAAAACTTCACCAAAAAGAGACCGACAAAAGAGTTACCGAGCTTTTTGCTTTGATGGACAAATACAAAGTGGTAGAGAAGCAGGGAATTTTCTTTCAAGGGCAGATTTTTGACGCTTATGCTAAATTTGAGAGTTTTATTCAGTCGGCAAAAAAGAGCATTGTTTTGATAGACAACTATGTAGATCTGTCCGTTTTAGAGCGACTGGCGAAAAAAAATGCGGGCGTGAGTGTGAAAATTTTTACAGACCCGAAAACTACGGTTACAAATTTGGATGTGCAAAAATTTAACGCCCAGTATCCTGTTTTGACTTTAAACTTTACCTCAAAAATGCACGATAGATTCTTGATTTTTGACGATTCGGTTTTGTTTCACATGGGCGCAAGTCTTAAAGACTTAGGAAAAAAGTGCTTTGCTTTTGAAATTCTAGATTCAAATTTGATTCTGCCTGTTTTGAGAAATTTGTGAGGAGAAAAAGATGGAAAATTTAAAGATGCACTCGCTGGATAAAACTAGCGAAAATGTGGCAAAAATCGCCGCACTTTTCCCAAACTGCGTAACGGAGGCGCGTGGGGCTGACGACATGGAAAAACGCCCCGAACGGAAAGATCATTCGGAGTGATGTAAACGTTGCGAAAAACTACCTTTCAAAAGATGAGATGGACGATTTGGCGCACATTGTTAGTGCTTTTTTAGATATGGCAGAAAGTAGAGCAAAAAGAAAAATTCCCATGACTATGGAGGAGTGGGCAGGCAGAATAGACAAATTTCTTTTGGCGGACGATAGAGAAATTTTAGAAAATGCGGGCAGAATTTCAGCCCAAATCGCAAAAGAAAAGGCGGAGAGTGAATTTGAGATGTTTAGGACGATTCAGGACAAAGCTTTCAAAAGCGACTTTGATTTGTTTATGGAGGAGGCTACAAAATTTAAATGAAATTTCATTTAAATTTGGTTACAATGAGAGTTTTAAATTTTTAAAGGATTCAAATTTGCGTGAGATTTTTTTGGTGGTTTGCATCGGTTTGTTGTTGTTTTTGGGCATCTCTACGCTCATGCCAACGGCGGTTTTTGTCGGCAGTGTCGGGCACTTTGTGGGCACGCTAAACTTTAAAGTGTTTGGTTTTGTGGGCTACTTTTACCCTTTTTTGCTCATCTACCCGCTTTTTGTTTTGTATAAAACTAACGCTATAAACAAAATCGCCCTCGCTATGAGTGCTACTGGAATTTTGCTAATGCTACTCGTTTTTACGATGGTTTTTGCTATGGTTAGCGCCAAAAATGGCGGACAGGTCGGTGCGTTTTTTGTGCTAAAAGGGCGACAAACTTTGGGGAGTCTCGGCACTGGTGTCGTCATGTTAAGCCTCTTTTTTGTCTCGTTTTTGCTCGTTTACGGCGAGCGTTGTGAGCTCTTTTTGCGTGATGTTTTTCGCCAGGTCGCTAGCAAATTTAAGGCAAATTTAAGCAGTGTCAAATTTACAAAACCTAAAAACGTGCCAAATGTAAATTTACAACCTCAACCGCCCATTCAGCCAGCACAAACACAAACGCCAGCACAAACACCAGCACCGCAAACACAACCGCAAACTTCGCTTTTTGCCACAAACGCAAACGCGCCGCTTGCCACCACGCCACCACGCTACACGCAGCCAAACTACAACGTAACCAACTATCTAAAAGATGAGATAGAACACGAGATAGAAAACATAAACCACGGGCTAGCGCGTTGCCACGACTTACGCGTAAAGCAGTCAAAACGCCTACATGAGCGAAGCATCGTAAAAGACGCGTTGGAGGAGAATTTCGAATTTGAAGTGGTCGAGGAGACGCCAGCACTAACGCAAGAAACGCCACAAACGCCACAAACAAGCGAAACAAACACGCCACAAGCGCCCGCACAAAACAAAAGCATCATCATGCAAGAGGTCGCCGAAAACAAAGCACTTTTAGCAGAGCTAGAAAAGGGCAAATTTGAAAAACCGCGCGACTTTACTTTGCCGCCGCTGGACTTTTTGACGCAACCAGCAGCGAGCGTAAGGAGCATAGACGAAAGCGAGATAGACTCAAAGATAAGCAACCTACTAGAAAAACTTAGACGCTTTAAGATAGAAGGCGACGTGGTGCGAACTTACAGCGGTCCAGTCGTTACGACTTTTGAGTTTAAGCCCGCTGCAAACATAAAAGTAAGCCGAATTTTGACTTTGCAAGACGACCTGGCGATGGCGCTAAAAGCGCAAACCATTCGCATCCAAGCGCCGATTCCGGGCAAAGATGTAGTAGGCATCGAGATTCCAAATTCGCAAATAGAGACTATTTATTTGCGTGAAATTTTAGAGAGTGAAATTTTTAAAAATGCAAAAAGTGAGCTCACCATCGCACTGGGTAAAGACATAGTAGGCGATGCTTTTGTAACAGACCTAAAAAAACTCCCGCACTTGCTCATAGCGGGCACGACTGGTAGCGGCAAAAGCGTAGGCATAAATTCCATGCTACTTAGCCTGCTTTACCGAAATTCACCGCAAAGCTTGCGTCTCATCATGATAGACCCAAAGATGCTTGAATTTAGCATTTACAACGACATTCCGCACCTTTTAACGCCCGTCATAACAGAGCCAAAAAAAGCCATCGCCGCACTGGCAAATTTGGTAAAAGAGATGGAGCGGCGTTACAAAATGATGAGCAAAACACGCACGAAAAACATAGAGAGTTACAACGAAAAGATGCGTAACGAGGGTGGCGAGAGTTTGCCTTTTATAGTAGTCATCATAGACGAGCTAGCAGACCTCATGATGACAAGCGGCAAGGAGGTAGAGTTTAACATAGGGCGTCTTGCGCAAATGGCACGGGCAAGCGGAATTCACCTCATAGTCGCTACACAACGCCCAAGCGTGGACGTGGTAACTGGACTCATAAAGGCAAATTTGCCGAGCCGCATCAGCTACCGCGTGGGGCAAAAGATAGACAGCAAGGTCATTTTAGACCAGATGGGCGCAGAGAGTTTGCTAGGGCGTGGCGACATGCTTTTTACGCCACCTGCAAGCCCAGGCGTGGTAAGGCTGCACGCGCCGTTTGCAAGCGAGAGTGAGATAGAGCAGATAGTGGAATTTTTAAAAGCACAACAAGCGGTCGAATATGACGAAAGCTACCTAAGCGAAGGTGGCGCTGAAGTAGTTAGCTGCGAGATAGGCGAAGTAGATGAGCTTTTCGAACAGGCAAAGAGCATCGTTTACGCTGACAACAAAAGCTCCATTAGCTACCTACAAAGGCGGCTTGGCATCGGCTACAACAGAGCGGCGACCATCGTCGAACAGCTCGTGGAGGCACGCGTGCTAGGCGAACTAAACTCAAAGGGGCAGCGGGAAATTTTGCGGTAGCGTTATTGTAAAAATTTAAAAAAGAGGAATTTTATATGCAAAACGAGAATTTAACCTGTCCAGTTCGTGGCGAGCTAAACGTAAACGCAAAGTCAAAAGATGCTTTGACATTTAGCGAAGAGTATAGGCGTGTAGAGTGCGTGCGAATGTTGCTAAAAAAAGGCTACAAAAAAGAAAATTTTTGTTTTGAGAAAAATGTTTGGGAGATAGGCAACAGCGGTAGAAACCGCCTTCGTGCCGACATAGTCATAGAAAACGCGGGCAAAACCATCCTAGTAGCTGAGATAAAACGCGACACAAAAGATAAAAAAAGTGCCGTAGAAAACCAGCTAGTCCCAGCACTCATAAAAACAGACGCTGAATTTGGCATATATTTTGACGGCGTTTGCAACTCGCTTTTTGTAAAAAAAGATGGCTACAAAAACGAACACAGCTTAAATTTGTTGCCAAAATTTGGCTTTGACTTTGAGGCGGTGCCGCTCACTTTTGGCGACCTGCGTCCCATCTCAAACATAAATTCGCTTTTGGAGGAGTTAGAGCAAATTTTGCATAGTCTTGGTGCGACAAAAGAGGAAAAATACAGCCAGCTTTTTGCGCTCATTTTGTGCAAATACTACGATGAAAAGTGTTGTGAAGATAGCGATGAAACGCTTGCTTTTCAGCTAGGTGGCGAGCTTTTACAAAAGCTAAACGAACTCTACAAAAACGCAAAAAGCTACTACTCAAACCAAAATTTGCCTTTAAATTTGGAATTCAAAAAAGAGGCGTTGGAGCGCATAGTTTTTGTTTTGCAAGACTATACATTTTTAAACTCAAAACAGGACATTTTGCAGGCGCTTTTCATGAAATTTGCGAGTGCCACGCTAAAAACCGAACTTAGTCAGTTTTACACGCCAGTAAGTATAGTTGAATTTATCGTCTCTTTGCTAGATATAAAAAACACGCACAAAGTCATAGACAGCGCCGGAGGAAGCGGAGACTTTCTGGTCGGCGTGATGAAAGCCAACAGACGCGCTTTTGAAAATGTTTATTATTGGGACGTTTCAAAAAATGCAACAAATGTCGCACAGCTAAACATGATTCTAAACGGAGACGGACGAAGCAAGGTCGAGTGCATAGACAGCATCGCTGAATTTGAGAGACAAAACGGCGAATTTGACTTTGTCATCACAAACCCGCCTTTTGGCGACAAGACGCGTTTTAACGGCAGTTTGGAGATTTTAAAACACTACGAACTCTACACGAAATACGGCTACTCGCAACTGGGCGTTTTGTTTTTGGAGCGAAATTTAAATTTGCTGCGTGATGGTGGCGTGATGGCTATAGTCGTGCCTCATGGCTACATGACAAACCCAAAAGACCGACCGATTCGCGAATTTTTGTTAGACAAATTCAAAATTTTAGCCTACATTTCACTGCCAGAAGGGGCGTTTAAAGGTAGCGAAGCGGGGGTAAAAAGTGGCGTTTTGTTACTAAAAAAAGAAAAAACAGAGTCGTCAAACTACAAAATTTTTGTAGCAAGTGCGACAGAACTAGGCTTTGACTACACGAGCAAAAGCCTAAAACCACTATACATACAAAATGAGCTAAACGGCGAATATATTTTAGACGAAAACAACAACAGAATCTTAAAAAACGACTTGCCACGCATAGCTGAGAATTTTAGAGATTTTGCAAATGGAGCGACTGGGCTGGAGTTTTGCTACAAATTCGACATAGTCAATGAACCAAATTTGGTGCTAAATCCTCACGTTTATGAGCGTGGTTACTTGGCGTGTGTGGAGCGAATTTTGCGTGGCGAGCACGCGACTTTAAGCAAATTTGAAGTAACAAACGCAAGCGACTTTCGTGCCGAAAAAAGCGAAATTTACAGCTACATAGACATCTCAAATTTGACTTTTGGCGACTACATGCGTTCAAACCGCTTGCGTGGCTGGGCGTTGCCAAACCGCGCGAAAATCTCACTAAAAGAAAACGACATCATTTTAAGCAAGCTAAAAGGTAGCTTTGGCAAATTTGCACTCATTTTTGAGCGCGACACAAGCAGGCTGGTGGCGACAAACGGGACTTTTCGCATCAGAGTGAGCGATGAGCGAGTTCGGCTCAGTTTTTTTCGTTTTTTGTTTAGCAGCGAATTTTTGACACAAGCAAACGCTTTGGCGACTGGTAACATCATGCTAGACTTAAAAGAGAGCGACATAAAGAAAAGGCTGGTTTTTCCGCTTTTGGACGAAACGGAGTTAGAAAAAGTGCGGCAGTTTTTGGAGGCAAAAAGGCTGGCAAGAGAGTTTTTGGACGTTTAGATGCTAAAATGCGAAAAAATTCCTTCTCTTTTGAGTGAGTAGAATCTACAAATTCACGAAAAAGCAAATTTCAAAGATTCTACTCCCTCAAATTTCAGTGGATTCTTCGGTTGGTAACGGAAAGCAGAATGCGGAAAACGGAAAACGGAATTTGTGAAAATTTGCTTTTTTGTGAATTTGACAATTCTCCGCCCTCGCCAGGCGGGGGATTCTTCGGGCTTACGCCCTCAGAATGACAGCGTTTGTTTCAGGAAACATCGCTTTCAGCGAGCGCTTCGCTTGTTTTCGAGGAAACATTTTTGCTTCGCAAAAAGCGCTTCGCTTGTTTTCACGGAAACATCGGCAAGCCGAGCGCTTCGCTTGTTTTACAGGAAACATTTTTGCTTTGCAAAAAGCGCTTCGCTTGTTTTAAAGGAAACATTTTTGCTTTGCAAAAAGCGCTT
>DCIZ01000102.1 GCA_002317305.1 Campylobacter sp. UBA1713 | reverse complement strand
CCAAATTTATGCTTTTTGTATTTTTAATGGGGTCGCAGGGGCGAAAGCCCCCGTGCGCCCGTCCCGCCGCCGTTTTTCTTTGAGATTTATCGAAAAGAAAAACGGCGGCGGGACTAAAATGAAAAGCTTTAGCTTTTTAACTAAAATTAACGATTTTTCAAATTTGTTAAAAAAAAGCTAACGCTTTTTTTGTTTGCCTCCGCCAAAACTTTCTTTTCGCTAAAGCTCAAAGAAAGTTTTGGCGGAGGCTGGGGACGGGGGCGCTGCCCCTGCGACCCCTTTTTTGAAAACGGAGTGCGGAAATTTGTGATTATCAAAAAAAGCTCAAACCAACGCCGTCATTCTGAGGGAGCGTTAGCGACCGAAGAATCCCCTGCATGGCAAGGTAAAAGAATCTAAAAATTTGCTTTTTCGTGAATTTGGTTTTTTACCAAATCAAATTTCGGGGGATTCTTCGGTCGGCTTTGCCTCCCTCAGAATGACGGCTTCGCACTTGTGTTTCGCATTTTTGCGAAAAAATTTTGGTTTATATTTTGTCTTTTTTTAAAAATTCAAATTTAAGGAGAAAAACATGAAGATCGTTGTAAACGGCGAGGTCGTAAAAGAGCTTATAGAAGGCGCAGGCGTAGATTTGGGGCTAGACGAGATGCGTGGTGGCATGGAGCTAAAAATTGAGATAGTCGGGGATTGTGGTGATTTTCGCCTAAACATTGGCAATGTAAATTTAAAAGGCTCATGCCAAAACATAGACATCACGACTGGTTCAGTTACTGTAGAGGGCAACGTAGAGGGCAATGTAAACGTCCAAACGGGCAACGTCAAGCTAAATTCTGGCGAACCAAAAGGCGAAGTAAAGGTGAAGTGCGGTCGCATTAACTGAGAACAGAAAACGGAAAACGGAGAACAGAAAACAGATTCTGCGATTCTCGTGAATCGACAAACCAATGCCGTTATTCTGAGGGAGCGTTAGCGACCCGAAGAATCCCCCGCCTGGCAAGGGCGTAAAAAGTCAAATTTAGCTAAAAGCGAATTTTTTAAATTCCGTTTTCCGTTTTCTGTTGTCCGTTACCGCCGTCATTCTGAGGCGAAGCCGAAGAATCCCCTGCCTTTTTAGCGAGTAGAATCTTCAAATTTGCAAAAAAGCGAATTTTTACAAATTCCGTTTTCCGTTTTCTGCATTCTGTTTTCCGTATGTAAAAAGCTATCGCTTTTTAAATGTCCCGCCACCCGCTTTTCTTTTCACTTCGTTCAAAGAAAAGCGGGTGGCGGGACGGTGGGACGGGGGCTACGCCCCTGCGACCCCTTTAGTCGCTTCGCTCAAATAAAAAAGTAATGGCAGGACGGTTTCACTATGTGTGACCACATTCAGAAAACGGAGTGTGGAGTGTGGAGTTTTGCGAGTGCCAAAAAAAGCAAAAACCAACGCCGTCATTCTGAGGGAGCGTTAGCGACCGAAGAATCCCCTGCCTGGCAAGCGATAAGAATCTACAAATTTGCTTTTTGCAAATTTCAGAGATTCTACCCGCTTAAAAGGCGGGGGATTCTTCGTAGCTATTGCCCTCAGAATGACGGCGATAACGGAAAACGGAGTGCGGAGAACAGAAAACGGAATTTGTTAAAATTCGCTTTTTCGTGAATTTTACGATTCTACCCGCTCAAAAGGCGGGAGATTCTTCGGGCTTACGCCTCAGAATGACAGCGTTTTTTGTCGTTTCTTGTTTTTTGTTAAATGCAACTTTTTGTTATAAAAATATCTTGTCGCAAAGGTCGCTGACAAATTTCTCTGCGTCAAACCTCACCAAGTCGTCCATCTTTTCGCCCACGCCCACAAAGAGAATAGGGAGTTCTAGCTCTCTTGCCACGCTAAAAAGCGCGCCGCCGCTGACATTTCCGTCTAGTTTTGTGATGATGACACCACCTAACTTCACCACTTGATTAAACGCCTTTGCCTGCTCAAACGCCGCCGTGCCCTGTGTGCCGTCTAGCACCAAAACCGCCCTGTGCGGCGCGCCTGTGCTCGCCCTGTCGCAAAGCCGCGCTATCTTTTCTAGTTCAGCGTTTAGGTTTTTTTGGTTTTGTAGGCGTCCAGCGGTGTCTATTACCGCGTGGTCGGCGCCCTTTGCTACCGCTGAACTAACGCAGTCAAACGCTACCGCCGCTGGGTCGTGCCCTTGCGCGCTAGCCACCAAAGGCACGCCCAGCCTCTGTGCCCAAAGGCGAAGTTGCTCCACAGCACCCGCCCGAAATGTGTCGCACGCGCCCAGCACTACGCTTTTTCCGTTTTTTTTGTAAAAATGTGCCAGTTTTGCCACTGTGGTCGTCTTGCCCGCGCCGTTTACGCCCAGCACCAGCTCGACAAAAGGGCGTGCGCTAACCGTCTCGTTTTCATACAAAAAGTAGGTTTTTAGCACACGCTCTAGCTCTTTTCGCTCGACAAATTCGCCCGGCGGTAGGTAGTAGATGGCTTCTTGTGCCACTTCGTAAGCTACGTCGGCTTCCAGCAAAAGCTCTTCAAGCTCCTCTTTTGTCAGCTTTTTTCCCTTCTCTTTTCGCTTAAATAGTCCAAAAAACATCGTTTTCCTTTAAAGGGCACCTCTAAAAAACCATTTAACGGAAGTTAGTGGCTTGCTTTTTCGCTTGTTTTAAAGAAACATCGG
>DCIZ01000105.1:9172-11328 GCA_002317305.1 Campylobacter sp. UBA1713 | reverse complement strand
GAAAATTTGCTTTTTCGTGAATTTATTTGTCGATTCACGAGAATCGCAGAATCAGTTCTCCGCAAGCCCTTAACAAAACATTTAACAAAAATAGGCTAAAATCCCAAAATTTAAATTTAAGGATTCTACAGATGTATCGTTTCGCACCATCGCCCACAGGCGACATGCACATAGGCAACCTACGCGCCGCACTCATAAATTTCGTCCTCTCATGCCAAGACAAAAGCGGCTTTTACCTACGCATAGAAGACACCGACACCGCTCGCAACATAGAGGGCAAGGACGCCGAAATTCAGGAGCTTTTAAGGCTCTTTGGCGTCGAGTGGAGTGCGCTTTACTACCAAAGCAAAAACCTAAAATTCCACCAGCAGTTCGCCGCAAAACTTCTCACAGAAAAAAAAGCATTTTTGTGTTTTTGTGACGAAGCGACTTTGGAGGCAAAAAAACAAGCCGCCATCGCCAAAGGCGAAGCCTACAGATATGACGGCGCGTGCGAGCACCTAACAGACGAGGCGGTTTTGTCAAACCCAAAAAGCCCAGTCGTCCGCCTTCGCATCGACCGTAAATTTAACTTTGACTTCAAAGACGAGATAAAAGGCGAGATAAAATTTGACCCTGCAAACTTTGACAGCTTTGTCCTTTTGCGTGCCGACAAAACGCCCACTTATAACTTTGCGTGCGCCGTTGACGACATGCTAGAGGGGACGACGTGTGTGGTGAGAGGCGAAGATCACATTAGCAACACGCCACGCCAGAATCTCATCCGCCACGCACTAGGTTTCACGGGCACTGTCCGCTACGCCCACCTGCCCATCATCTTAAACGTCGAGGGCAAAAAGATGAGCAAACGCGAGAGTTCTAGCTCAGTAAAGTGGCTGCTTTCGCGTGGCTACATGCCCGAAGCCATCGCAAACTACCTACTGCTACTAGGCAACAAAACGCCGTGCGAACTCTTTACGCTAGACGAAGCGGTGGCGTGGTTTAGCCTTTCTAACCTCAGCAAAAGT
Organism: Campylobacter sp. UBA1713; assembly: GCA_002317305.1. Taxonomy (GTDB): domain Bacteria; phylum Campylobacterota; class Campylobacteria; order Campylobacterales; family Campylobacteraceae; genus Campylobacter. The sequence continues at coordinate 10,321 of DCIZ01000105.1, read as the reverse complement.
CCAGCCAAATTTGACGAGGACAAACTGGCACAACTAAACAGAGAACACGTGAAACGTGCTAGCGATGAGCGGCTTTTTGAGCTAGGACTGAGGCATGCGGCACTGGCTAGATTTTACACGCAAGAGAGTAGTTTGCTTGGCGAGATAAAAGCGCGCGTGGAGGCTATCTACGCACCAAAAAAGATTCCTGATGAGTGGGCGCAAAAGGCAAATTTGGTGCGTGAGGCGGTGGTGGCGATGTGCGAAGTGGCTGACTTGCCAGAAGATTTTGTGGCGTTTCGCAACGAACTTAGCCAAAGGTGCGGGCTAAAAGGCAAGGAGCTTTTCATGCCACTTCGTTTGTTGCTTACTGGCGCTGAACACGGACCGGAGCTAAAAGAGCTTTACGCTTTAGTGCGAGACGATGTAAAAGCGATAGTAACGGCGTAGGTATAGATGTTTTGAGAAACTCGAGCGAAGTCGCACACGTCAAAAGACGGCTTCGCTACAATTTTGGTGTGTTAATAGGTAATAGGCGGTGCGTTAGTCAAGCAACACAACGCCTCTGCAGCTTTTTTCAGCAACTCGTCAGCAACTCGAGAGTTTTTATGAATTTTTGGTGCATTTAGCGGTATACTTTGCAATGCAAATTTGAGTTTTAAACAAAATATAAGCTTATTTGGGTATAATCGTGGCTTATGTTTTTTGCCTAGGTAGCTCAGCTGGTTAGAGCGCTGGTCTCATAAGCCGGAGGTCGGGAGTTCAAGTCTCCCCTTAGGTACCAACTCTTTTTTAAATATTTTTTTCTTTTATGAATTTTTAAATTTCATGCTTTTATTACATTTTTGTTTTACGTTATCGAAAAAGCCAAAAACAAACGTTACCATTTGCAAAGAATCCCCCTGCCTTTTGAGCGAATGAAATCTGCAAATTTAAAAAAGTTAGTGTAACGCCGTCATTCGCCAGGGAGGTAGCGACCGAAGAATCCCCTGCCTGGCGAGGGCGGAAATTCGTCAAAATTTCGATAAATTCGAACCACGCCGTCATTCTGAGGCGAAGCCGAAGAATCCCCTGCCTTGCGAGGGATAAGAATCGTAAATTCTGTTCTCTGGGGTCGCAGGGGCGAAGCCCCCGTCCGCCCGTCCCGCCGCCGTTTTTCTTTGAGATTTA
>DCIZ01000105.1:8819-9153 GCA_002317305.1 Campylobacter sp. UBA1713 | reverse complement strand
AAAGAAAAACGGCGGCGGGACTATAAAAAAGCGTTAGCTTTTTACCTATCGGCAAACGGAGTACGGAAAACTGAAAACGGAATTTGTGAAAATTTGCTTTTTTGCAAATTTGACGATTCTACTCGCTCAAAAGGCGAGGGATTCTTCGCTTCGCTACCGCACGCTTGCGAATGACGGCGGTAACGGAAAACGGAATTTGTGAAAATTTGCTTTTTAGCGAATTTTTAAAGATTCTACTCGCTCGCCAGGCAGGGGGATTCTTCGGTCGCCTTTGCCTCCCTCAGAATGACGGCAGTAACAGAAAACGGAATGCAGAAAACGGAAAACGGAATTT
>DCIZ01000105.1:0-8747 GCA_002317305.1 Campylobacter sp. UBA1713 | reverse complement strand
GCATTCCGCATTCCGCATTCCGAACGCACTCCGCACTCCGCATCAAAACACCGACCCTTTTTGTCGTGCTGGCGCGCTTAAGCTCTTTGAGACAAAAAGCACCACCTGGACCAACATCATCGCCGCCATGCACCACTCGCTACCTTTGTGTGTGCTAGCAAATTCCGCCGTCTGCGTCTGTGCCGCCCCGCCCTCTTGTGCCGCTACTATTACATCTGTAAAATAGTAAACAAAAAGCAAAGCCAAAGCCAAATTTGCCACACCTAGCGCAAACTCAAAACACTTCACACGCAAATTTCTCTCTTTTTTCAAGAGTTCCAACCCTTCAAAAAAGACGATAAACCATGACGTGCTCGTCAAAAGTGAGTTGTATTTTGTAAAAATAGCCGTCATCAAAACGCCACTTTGAAAGTGTGTTAGCACGCCCTCGCCCAAAAATTTCGCTGGCGAAAAGACCACAGGTGCTACCAACGCCCCAAGTGCGACCTCCAAACCCAAAAGCACACCTAAGATCAACAAATAAAGCCCCAAAGCCAACCTCATACAAACTCCTTGCGATAAATTTAAGCGTTAAATTTAGCATTTTCTCTATAAATTTGGCATTAAGCTAAAACGTATAAGCCAAGCCCACAAATGCACCAAGCGTGCCAAACGGCTTAACCTCTTCTTTTAGCCTGTAACTCACGCCGTCAGCACTCGTCTCCTCGTCAGTCTCATATTTGCCACCAGAATGCCTCGTGTAACGCAAGCCCAAATCCACAGAAAAACTGCTACCAAACTCATATGAAACGCCAACTTTTGCACCATATACAAAAAGGTCAGTTGAGTAAGTCGGCGGCTCATCGACAGCACCTTCTGGATATTTGCTCGTTTTGCTAAACTCCGCCAGTCCGACAAAAGCACCTAAAATGAGCCTAGTATCTTGTCTAATTCGCGGCGTAAAGTCGTAACCAAGCACAAGCAAGTAAGTGTCATAACTCTCCTCTATGTCCTCACAAAAAGGGTATCTTCCAAAAGGATCTTTATTTCTGTCGTACCAGTAAGCCTCTTTTTTGTTTACTGTCGGTCCAAAATATCCACCATAACCCAAATAAAATCTATGGTTTGGAAATTTCATGCCAAGGTACAAACTAAAACCAAAAGTTTGCCCACGAACGTCCGTGCTCGTTTGCTCCTGTGTATAGGGGTTTGTCTGAACTATGTGAAGTTTTGGTGCGGCGTTTAAAGTCAAGTCAGTAGCAAAGAAAAAGCCACTTTTTGTCTTTTTTTGCGAATTTTGCTTTTCAGCCGTGCTTGCATCTGCGTTAAAAGTCGTGCCCGAAACGCTAGAATCTACAACCACAACGCCCGCGTCCGCACCGCCGTCTAGCTCATTTGCGTTAGCAACGCACACTAAAAACAAAACAACAGAGAAAATTTTTGTAAAAATTCGCCTCATGCAACTTCACTTGTAAATTTAAAATAAAAACGGATTCTACCAAAAAAAAGAGAAAAATAAACTTAAAAAGAGAAAAATTCGCATCTTTTTTACACAAAAATTTAACAAATCAAATTTTTATAAAATTTATGATAAACTACACACATCTTAAAAAAAGGCATCTTAAAATGAACAACACTATAAACAAAACAAGCATAGCAATGCAAATTTGCAAATTAGCCAAAAAATTCCAGCTAAAACTAAAAACTCAAATGCAAAACAGAGATAGAGAAATGCAACTAGACGACAACTCTCACCGCCTCATCTACAAAATTCTTGGCATTTCAGAAATGGAGGGCGAACGTGTAGACATATACCAAAACAGAGGTCGTTTTTTATACAAATATGCGGGTGCGTTTCTCGAAGAAGCTACTACTTTGTGCTTTAAAAGCAAATTTGAAAACGCCACAAAATGCAAAATTCAAAACAAATTTAGCGAGAAACCAAAAACATTTGAGATAGACTGTCTCGTGAGACTTGACGCACACGAATTTAAGTGGCGAGAAGCCACAACAGACGGCGACCACATCACAAAAGAAAAGATGAGAATCTTATCCATAAAAGAGCATGGCTACAAACCCATACGTGTCGTGTTTTACTATCCACAAAGAAGTCAAGCACAAAACATTCAAAAGACGTTAAAAGAACTGTATAACAACGTTGGTGGCGAGTATTATTGTGGCTATGAAGCGTGGCGCTACGTCCAAAAATACACAGGCGTAAATTTGTTAGAAATCTTAAAAAACATAGCAAATTTAAGGAGCGAGCAGTGATATTTAACGGTGATTGTTTAGACATTTTGGCAACTTTTGAAAGTGAAAGTGTAGACATGATCTACTTAGATCCGCCATTTTTTACACAAAAAACACAAAAACTATCTGACAAAAACGGCAAAATTTACAAATTTAAAGATACGTGGAGCTCAAGAAAAGAGTATTTGGCGTTCATGAAAGCACGCATTTTGTCTATGAAAAAGCTCCTAAAACCAACTGGCTCGCTCTTTTTGCACTGCGACACTTCGGCTTCGTGGCACTTAAAAATTCTGCTAGATGAAATTTTTGGCGAGACGAATTTTCGAAGTGAGATCATTTGGTGCTACAAAAGATGGTCAAATTCGCAAAACGGTTTGTTGCCGAATCACCAAACGATTTTTTTGTATTCAAAAACAAAAAATTTTAAATTTAACACTATCTACGGCGACTACTCGCCCACCACGAACATAGACCAAATTTTACAAGAACGAGAAAGAGACAAATTTGGAAAAGCAGTTTACAAAAAAAACAGCAACGGCGAGATAGTAAGCGGCAAAGCAAAAAAAGGCGTTCCACTCTCTGACGTTTGGGAGATTCCTTTTTTGAACCCAAAGGCAAAAGAACGAACTGGCTACCCGACACAAAAGCCAGTTGAACTACTGGAAAGAATCATCAAAATCAGCACAGACAAAGGCGACTTGGTACTAGATCCGTTTTGTGGCAGTGGCACGACACTAGTTAGTGCAAAGCTTTTGGGGCGTAAATTTGTCGGGATTGACATAAGTAAAGATGCGGTTGAGATGGCGCAAAAACGACTAATCACGCCGTTTAAAACAGACTCAACGCTTTTGCGAGTTGGCGTAGATTCTTACAAAACAAAAACAGAAAGAGAGCTAAAAATCCTAAGCCAGTTTGAATGCGACATCGTCCAACGAAATAGAGGAATCGATGCGTTTTTGAAAAAACACTATTTGGGACTTCCTGTTGCACTCAAAATTCAAAAAGAAAACGAGACGATTTTGGAGGCGATAAATTTACTACAAAATGCTGGTGAAAAGAAAAAATGTAGTTTTACTGTTTTGATATACTCAAAAAACGAAAATTCTATGTTTTTAGCAGATGAAATTTCTGTTCCAAAAAACATGATTTTGTTGCCTGTTTTGGACGAAAATTTAAATTTTGAGCTACAAAAACGAAGTGCCGTGTCGCCATTTTGAACGCTAGCGAAGAATCTCTTACGTTCGGAAAACAGAATGCAGAAAACGGAAGACGGAATGTGTTAAAATTTGCTTTTTTGTGAATTTGACTTTTTACGCACTCGCCAGGCGGGGGATTCTTCGGTCGCTAACGCTCCCTTACGAATGACGGCAGTAACGGAAAACGGAAAGCAGAAAACGGAAAACGGAAGAATGACGGCGTTTGCTTGACGATTCTGTAGAATCGCAGAATCCGTTCTCCGTTCTCCGTTCTCCGTTCTCCGTTCTCCGTTCTCCGTTCTCCGTTCTCCGTTCTCCGAACGCACTACACAAATTTACTTACCAGCTAGCCACGCCTCTCTCACCGCACCGCTCACTTTTTCAAAAAGTCGTGGGTCAAACGGCGTAGGAATGATGTAGTCAGGTCCAAATTTTAGCTCACGTCCATAAAGCCTACTCACCTCCTCTGGCACAGGCTCTTTTGCCAACTCCGCCAAAGCTTTTGCTGCTGCTATCTTCATCTCCTCGTTTATGCATGTCGCCCCCGCATCTAGCGCGCCACGAAACAAAAACGGAAAGCAAAGCACATTGTTTACTTGGTTTGCGTAGTCGCTTCTGCCCGTGCCTATGATGATCTCCTCGCGCACCGCCTTTGCCACCTCTGGACGAATTTCAGGCTCTGGATTTGCCAAAGCAAAGATGATGGCGCCACTCGCCATGCTTTTCACCATCTCAGCGTTCATTACGCCACCTTTACTAAGCCCCAAAAACATGTCCGCGTCTTTTAGCGCATCAGCAAGCGTTCGCGCCTCTGTCTCCACCGCAAATTCGGCTTTCTCTTTTGTAAGGTCGTTTCTGCCCACAAAAATCACACCCTTGCTGTCAAGCATAACGATGTTTTTCACGCCCACTGCCCTATACATTCTCGCACACCCGATGCCTGCAGCACCACTTCCGCTCACGACTACTTTTATCTCATCTAGCTTTTTGCCACTTAACTCCACGGCGTTTAGAAGTCCTGCTGTAGTAATGATGGCTGTGCCGTGCTGGTCGTCGTGCATGACTGGAATCCCTATGTCTTGCAAAGCTGCCTCCACCTCAAAACACTCTGGTGCTTTTATGTCCTCTAGGTTTATGCCGCCAAAAGTCGGCGCTATGGCTTTTATGATCTCGACAAGCTTTTTTGGGTCTTTTTCGTTTATCTCTACATCATAAGCATCTACGCCACCGAATTTTTTGAAAAGCACCGCCTTTCCCTCCATGACTGGCTTGCTCGCCGCCGCGCCTATGTCGCCCAGCCCCAAAACCGCCGTTCCGTTGCTAATGACGCCGACTAAGTTGCAACGATTCGTATAACGAAAGCTGTTTTTCTCGTCTGCGTGAATCTCTTTGCACGGCTCAGCAACGCCCGGGCTATACGCTAGGCTAAGGTCGTCTGCGTTTTCGCACTTTGTCTTTACCGTAACGGCTAGCTTGCCACCAAATTCTGCGTGATACTTAAGAGCTTTTTCTCTCATGTTTGTCCTTTTTTTTAAAATGTTTTAGGACATCTCTAAAAACCAGTTTGGCTTGATTTTGAGAAATGTTTTTAGCGATTTTTTTGTTTTAAAACAAGGATAATACTGTCGTATTTGACGAGTTTTAAGGCAAAAAAGCGAAAAAACAGGCTCGAAAACAAGCGAAGCGCTCGGCGTTAGCCGATGTTTCCTGTAAAGCAAGCCATTCAAATTTGTTTAAATGGTTTTTTAGAGATGTCCTTTAGCATTTTAGCGAAAGTTGGTAAAAGTGGCTTTAAAAATTTGCGATGAAAGTGAATTTTCAGCGTGGTTTTAAATTTTAACGTAATTTTATGTTAAAATGGTAAAATTTGCGTTTTAGTTTTAAAAAAGGAGTTGCAAATGAATGCGACCACAAAAATAAACAAAAAAACTGATATATCAAAATATTTTGGCTCTCTGAAATTCGATCGCGATGCGTTAGAAATTCAAAAGGAGATGCGTGATGAGTGGCTATCTGTATTTCAAAAAAAACATGGAAGGCGAAGCTAAAAAAGCAGGTTTTGAGAGCGAAGAAGATGTTACACGCTACATTAAAGCATTGAGAAAATCAAGCAATTATTAGTCGTCAAAATATTTTGATGAGTTAAATTAGTTTTTAAAAAGGCGTATAAAAGGTGATGCATGATAAAAAATTTTGACGACACGGAAGCCGAAGCGATTCACAAAGGAAAAATAAGCAAAAAACTTCCACAAACAATTCAAAATATCGCGAGGAGAAAACTGCGAATGTTAGAAGCCGCAAAAGTCATAGAAGATTTGAGAATTCCGCCTGGAAATCATCTGGAAAAACTTCATGGAAATTTGGAAGGTTTTTATTCGGTGAGAGTAAATGACCAGTGGCGAGTTGTATTTAAATTTGAAAATGGAGATGTTGAAAATGTTAGAATCACAGATTATCATTAACGAAAAAGAAAAATTACCAAACATTCACCCAGGCGAAATTCTAAAAGAAGAATTTTTAGATACCATGAACATAAGTATCTTTTGTTTGGCAAAAGAGAGTGGCGTTTCTGAAAGTGAAATTTCTGAAATAATTCACAAAAAACGTCCTGTTACAGCCAGCATAGCAGATAGATTTTCTAAATTTTTTGGAACTTCGGCTGAATTTTGGCTGAATCTTCAAAAACTTTACGATTTAGAAGAGTCGCAAAAACCAAACAACACACAAATTTCGGCTTAAAAACACAAAAACCACAAGGAGCAAAAATGAAAGAAATTCCATCTATTGACCTAAGTGCCTTTACAAAAGGCGACGAGCAAACTAGGCAAAAATTCTACAAAGAGCTACTTTATGCCGCACACGAAGTGGGCTTTTTTTACTTAGTCGGGCACGATGTAAATTTAGAGCTTTGCAAAAAGCTACGAAAACAAAGCGCTGAATTTTTTGAGCTACCACAAGAGACGAAAGAGAAAATTTCTCTCTCAAATTCAAAACACTTTCGTGGCTACACAAGCTTAGGTGGCGAGTACACACTCGGGCAAAAGGATTGGCGTGAAGAGATAGACTTAGGGCTAGACCAAGCGCCAAAAGGGGACACGCCAGCGTTTATGCGGCTTTATGGACCAAACCAATGGAGCGAGGAGTGCGCGGCACTAAAAGAGACGTTTGAGGAGTGGCAAAAGCAGGTAAACAAGATGGGTTTTGAGCTACTAGATGGCTTTTCAAACGCACTTTACGGCAAAAGCGGCGTCTTTGACGAGATGTTTGACAGCGACTTTTACGAACACGCAAAGCTCATTCACTACCCCGGACGCGCCACAAAAGAGAGTGCATACAGCGCACAAACACAAGGCGTGGGCGCACACAAAGATGACGGCTTTTTGACGCTACTTCTCATAGACCACATAGGCGGTTTGCAGGTAGAAGTAGAGCCAAATTTGTGGCTGGACGTGGCTTACAAAGAGGGTGCGTTTGTGATAAATTTGGGCGAATTTTTGGAGCTTGCGACAAACGGATATTTGCGTGCGACAAAACACAGAGTAAAGTCGCCTTTGGTGGGCGAAGACCGCATCTCGGCGGTGGTATTTTTAGGTTCAAAACTAGACTACAAACTAAACGTTTTTGAGCTACCAGAACACCTAAAAAAAGGCGAAAGAGGCGTGGAAGACGAAGCTACAAACCCTATTTTGCCAGTCATCGGCTGGAACTACCTAAAACACCGACTTCGCTCGCATCCAGATGTCGCGAAAAAATTTTACAGCGATGTTTATGATGAGTCAAATCCCGCAAGCCCGTTGAAAATTTAGGCTTTAGATGAAAATTTAAGTTTGTCAAAAACTGCAAAACCAACACAAATTTGTAAGGGTGGCGAGAGCTACCCGAAGAATCTTTTTGTCTAGCGAGGGCGTAAAAGTCAAATTTGCTTTTTTGCGAATTTTAGAAATTCTACTGCATTTGGATTTAGCCATAATTTTAGTCAAGATAAATTCGTAGTTTTTCGTCAAAATGTTTCACGAGTACTTCGCCATTTTCGTTTGGTCGCCACATGAAGTAGTTGTCTTGAAATTCGCCATACCAAAACGCAATTTCACGAACTCTTTTTGGATCTCGCGTAATATCGCCAGTAAAAATAACCAAAAATGGCAAAATTCTCGTGTCATAAATTCGCCCCGCTTCTCTACACGCCTTTTGTAGTCCGGGCGAGAAAAATTTACATGATCTTTCGTGTGCGTTGCCTCTGCCTGCGCTTTGGTTTTTGCCTTCAACCCAGCCATCTTGCCTTTTTATCTCGCCAAAAAGAATCTTGCCTGTTTTGGTATTTTCGATGGCAAAGTCAGGAAAAACGCCCCATTTTGTAGCCGATAAATTTATGTTTGGATTAAAAATTTGCTCCAAAATCTCGTTTTTCAAATTTACAGAAGCGTAAAGATTCTTCAAATGAGTTGGTTTTTTGTGAAGTTTATATTTTGTCCCAGCAAAAGCTACCTCAAAAATTTCATAAAAATTTTGCTCTGCCTTCGTGGCTTTTATGTTAGCGACTTTTTCTCAGTTGATTCTGCTACTTAGCTCTTTTCTGCCCATCATTTACCTCCTCGTTTTCGACATCTTTAAAAAGCTCTGAAAGCGTGATTCCAAAGCCGTTTGCTATCTTTTTTATGTTTTTAAGCGACAAATTTCTCTCTCCATTTTCGACAGAAGAGTAGTAAGTTCTGTCCATGTCTATGGAATTTGCAAAATCCTCTTGGCTTTTGGACGTGAGTGTTTTTCGCAGTTTTCTTAGCCTGTTGCCAAATTTTTTTTAAAATCATGATTTTCTCCAAAATATTCGTGAAAATTATCGAAATTGTAGCAAAAAAGTCAGACATAAACAACGGACTATGAGTAACACAATCATTGACAAACCGCACATTTTTTGATATACTTCAGTAAAGGATACGAAATGAAAAAAGATGTAACCGCATACGCTATATATAGTAAAAAAGCAAAACAAAGCACAAAATTAAACCCAATGAGCGAACTTTTTTGCAAACTACCAAACAAAAAATACCAAGTGATTTACGCCGACCCGCCATGGGATTATGGCGGAAAAATGCAGTTTGACAAATCTGTCATAAAGTCAGAAAATGTCGGTTTTGAGCATGATATTTTCATTAGTTCAGCTTCATTTAAGTATCCTACCGTAAAACTAAAAGATCTCATGACGCTTGAAGTTAAAAATATCGCAGATGCGGATTGTATATTGTTTATGTGGACAACTGGTCCGCAGATGGCAAATTCTATATTGCTCGGCGAAGCGTGGGGTTACCAACAGCAACATAAACT
>DCIZ01000030.1 GCA_002317305.1 Campylobacter sp. UBA1713 | reverse complement strand
CGCTCCCCTCAGAATGACGGCGATACGGAAAACAGAATGCGGAAAACAGAAAACAGAATTTGTGAAAATTTGCTTTTTTGTGAATTTCAGAGATTCTACTCACTCAAATTTCAGGGGATTCTTCGGGCGGCACAGCCAGCCTCAGAATGACGGCGTTGGGTTTTTTGGCGTTTTATATGTTTGATAAATTTCATCATTTTGTTATAAATCAAATAAATTCTTTTTTTAAAATTGTATTGTGTCTATATGTTTTTGAGTAGTTGAGTTAGTGAGTTTAAAAAGTGAATTTTCGCCAAATTTGCATTTCGCAAATTTACATAAGAGGCTTTGTCTCTCGGCTAAAAACTACACGACTTCACATAGCCACAACCGAATTTTAACACAAAGGATTCTACATGAAGAAGTCTTACATCATTGAGGCTTTGGTTTTGGCTCTTGCCATTTTTGGCGGTGCGGCGTTTTTTGCAAACGCTTTGGTTTCGGTAAAAGACCGCGAGAGAAGCGTTCTAGTGCGTGGACTGGCTGAACGTGAGGTGAGTGCTGACTACGTCATCTGGCCTATAGAGTTCAAAGAGCTCGGCAACGACCTAACGGCACTTTATGCGTCAGCGCAGAAAAAGCGCGATTTGCTCGTGAAATTTTTGGGCGAAAATGGCATAGCGCCAGAGGAGATTTCGTTTGCTAGTCCGTCTGTTTTTGATGCAGATGCAGAGGCTTACTTAGAGCGAAAGCCAGCAAACCGCTACAAACTCACGATGGTGGTAACTGTCGCTTCGCCAAAGGTAGAAGTGGTGCGTGCGCTCATGGGCAAGCAGATGGAGCTAGTGGGCTCGGGGCTCGTTTTTGCTGACGGCGACTACCGAAACGCGCAGGTGTTTAGCTACAATGCGTTAAATGAGATAAAGCCAGCGATGATAGAAGAGGCGACAAAAAACGCGCGCCTTGCAGGTGAGAAATTTGCAAAAGACTCGCAAAGCAAGCTAGGAAAGATAAAGTCAGCTTCGCAAGGAGTCTTTACCATCACTGACAGAGACCAAAATTCACCACACATCAAAAAAATTCGTGTGGTTACAAATTTGGAGTATTTTTTGGAGGACTGAGCCCGCGTTTTTTTGCTAAATTTGTCTAAAAAATGATGCGGTGTTGGTGTTAAGGGAGGGCGGGGGCGGAAGTGCCCCCGTTTTTGTATAGATCTAAGGAGCAAGAGATGATTCATGAGGTAGAAATTCAAAATTTCAAATGCATTAAAAATTTGAAGATAAAAGGCTTTTCAAATGTGAATTTTTTTGTTGGCAGTGCGAACAGCGGAAAGACGACTGTTTTGGAGGCGTTGTATCTGTTATTTGGAAAAGATGATAATCTAAAAAGACTAATACGCAGAATGCTCACAAATAGAGGAATTGTTTGTAACACAAGACTTGAATATGATGATTTTGCGAGTTTGTTTTATGACCAAAACACTGAAGAACACATTGAAATTTGTTCGAAAGATCGAAAATTAAAGATACCTTCTTTTTATGATGATATCACTAATATTGATAAGCTCGATAACGAAAATGATGCTGAATTTATTTTTCATGATTTTCGGTTAAAACTTTTAAACCAAACTATAGAAGAAGTTATGCACAATAAAGATACAAAAGATAAATTTAAAAGGCTATTTCAAGCTTTTGATGATGAAAGTATAGAGGATTTTTTTATTGGCTCTTATGGTCTAGAGATTCATCACAAACATCTAACAAACTCAGTAAACATAAGACAAATGGGGCAAGGTTTTGGCTTTGTTTTGACCATCTTTGCGCTCATCGCACGAGGTGATCGTGTCATCATCATAGACGAGTTAGAAAACGGACTTCACTACACAGCGATGGATTTGGTTTTGAAAACCATCTTTAAATTTGCTAGCGACAAAGCAAATCCAGTCCAGTTTTTCATCTCAACTCACAGCTTAGAGGTTTTACAAAAAGCAAATTTGTTGCTTGATGGGGGTAAATTTGGCGAGGATTTGGCACGCGTTTTTAACGTGTTTGTGCGACAAAGCGGCGAGATAGACTACATAAACTATTCACAAGAAAGCTTCATAAAAGAGCTTGACCGAGACAATGAGATAAGGAGCTTTTGATGAAGACGCATATTTTTGTTGAGGGAAGTAGCGACAAAGATTTTTTGGATTTTTGTTTGAAATTTCTAAATTTTACAGAATATTTTGAAGTTGTAGATGTGGGTGGTAAAGATAAACTTAAAAACCATAACAAACTTAAAACCATAAAAGATGAGGAGTTTTTGGTCATTTTTGATGCAGACGATGACTGTGAGAAGGCTCGTGAAAATGTTAAAAAACAGACAGAGGGCAAAAGCGGTTGTAAAGTGTTTTTGTTGCCTGATGATAAAAGCAGCGGCAACCTAGAAACTTTACTTGAACAAATCGCAAAGTGTCCGTGCGTTTTGACGGCTTTTGACGAATATGTGAATATTTTGGAGGCTTTGCCAAAAAAAGAGTGCGAAAAGAGTTGCGGGCTGAAAGAGCAGATAAAAACGCCAGCGAAAAAGTCAAAATGTTATGCCTACAATCACGCTTTTGGATTCAAAAATGACATACCAAAAGATAAATTTAAATTTGAAAAATTTTTGGATTTTGAGAGTGAACATTTGGCGAATTTGAAACAATTTTTGAATGACAATTTGTCAAAAAACGAAGCTTAAGGAAAAAACATGCTAAACGAAAACGAAAAAGCGGGCAAAAGGCTTGCGTTGTTTTGGGCGGGCTTGGTGGTGGCGATTTTGCTTTGGCTGCGACCGGAGCTTTTTTAACGCCAAATGCGTTGGCGTCGCTTCGTCAAGATGTCGGTAGGGTAGAGCTTGCTTTGAGCGGCAAAGGCGGCACGCAAGGCACGCTGGAGGTAAAGGGCGAAAATGTTAAAGTAGAGACGGAGCAAAACGGCGAGTTTAAAAGCAGTAAACTTACCTTTTCACAAGGGCTTTTTTACAACTCTTATAGCGTTTTTATAACGCCAAAATTTGCTAGTGCGCCAGACCAAAAAACAAGAGAGAGAGTGAATTTGGAATTTACCTTCACGTGTGAGGAGGCTTTGGGCGGCGAGCGAGCGATGGCGAGGATCGGTGTCATCACGATAGACGGCAAAAAAGTCGGCGAAAAGTTGCGTGTGAGTAGCGATTCGCCATTTTTTTACACACAAAAAAATGTCAAAAGTGGCGAAACTTTGGAGCTAAAATTTACTGTCAAAAATTCGTTTGTCGTAAGAGACGTTTCGTTTTTTGCCTTTTTTGTGCTTTTTGGTTTTGTATATTTGGGCGTTAGGCACTGGGTTTTACAAAACGGATTTTTGCGTGTGCGTGAGTTTGGCAAATTTGCCAGCCAAAATTTGTCGCTTTTGCTTTTTGTTTTGGTGTTAAATTTGGCTTTGCTTTTGTGGGCGAAAAAATTTGCTTTTTTTTACATTTTTGTCATTTTTGGGTTGAGTTTGGGCGTTTTGCACCTTTTGTTTTTGTGGAAAGAAAAGGCGGCTTGGTTGGGTGCGAGGGTGCTTTTTTGGGCGTGTTTTGTGCTTTTTTTGGTGGAGATTTTTTGTCGTCATAAACTACCAAATGCTCTTTGACAAGGTTAGCGTTTTGGCTTTTAAGCAGACGAATTTTAGTGAAGCGGGCGAATTTTTGGTGGCTTACACAGACGCTAGGGTTTTGGGTGCGTGGGTGGTAGCGGCGGTGCTGGCGTTTTTGGTGGTGAGATTCTCTAAAAAGCTACATTTAAATTTAGCGTGGGCGTTTTGGCGGCTTATGGCGTGAGTTTAGCCGTTTGCGTGGCGGTTTTGCAAAAGGACTCAAAGATGCCGCTAAATGGCTTTAACATTACGCGGTTTGTCTTTGTAAATTCGCTAGACAAGCGGAGTTTTTTTAAAAAAGGCGTCGATGTGGCGGAGGCGTTTAGGAGAAACGGCGAGATGCGAGAGGCGATGCGAGGGCGAATCGGTGTGCAAAATCCGCCAAAAAAGGTGATTCTCGTCATAGGCGAGTCGCACCAAAGAGCCAAATTTAGCCTTTATGGTTACTACCTTGACACGACACCAAATTTAAAAAAGCTAGAAAAAAGCGGGAATTTGGTAGCGTTTACAGATGTGGTGAGCTCATACCCGATGACTTTGGCGGTGCTGAACCACTTGCTGGACTTCTCTAACAAAGATGGTGTAAAAACGGGACTGGACGTGGTGAGTTTGTTTAGCTTTGCGGGTTTTAAGACGCGTTACATAAGCCAGCACGAACTCATGGGCTCGGTGGAGTCTGTCAAGCAAACGACTGCTAGCTTAAACGCTGACTTTTTTAAGAAAGTCTCTAGCGAGGGAGTTGGAATTTTAAACGAGATAAAAAAGAGCGACGAGCGTGAGTTTTACTTGTTTCACCTTTTTGGTGCGCACACGCACTACGCTGAGCGCTACCCAAAGAGTTTTGGTAAATTTGGCGTGGGTGATGTGAAGGCAAATTTGCCAGAAGCCAAAAGGCGCGTGGTGAGCGAATATGCAAATGCGAATTTTTTCACTGACTATTTGGTGGGGCAAATTTGGGAGCAGTTTAAGGACGAGGATGCGGTGATGGTTTTTTTAAGCGACCACGGGCAGAGTGTTTACGAGGACGATGAGAGTTTTGCTGGGCACGGTGCGAAGTTTGCGACAGGATATGAAATTCCTTTTGTTGTGGTTATGAGCGATGCTTATAAAGCTAGGCGTGGCGAGATGTTCGCAGCGACTGTGGCGGCGCGTGAAAAGCCTTTTGTAAATGATGACACGATTCACGTTTTGGCTACTTTGGGCGGAGTGGTTTCGCCGGAGTATGATGCGAGACGGGACGTTTTGAGTGGCGAGTTTAACGAAAAAAGAAATAGAATCGTGGGCTTTGACGACTTTGACTATGACAAGAGACTTCGGAAAAGGTAAGAGTGATGGGTGAGAAAGTTGTGAGCGTTAGTAAAAGATTTACTTGAGATAAGTCCCTTAAAATTCAGTGTTTTGTGTAGAAAGCAAGATAAAGCTTTTTTAAGTGGGATTTTACTTATTGATAGTTAGATGTTTAAAAGCGATTCTGCTTGTCTCAGCTTTTGCTCGGGCGCTTTTTTGGCGCCCTTGTAAATTCTTTTTTCTTTTCAAATTTTTTCAAAATCAAATTTACATTTAAGGTAAAATTCGCTAAAATCAAAAAGTCGTAAGCGTGGTTAAAAGTGCTTAAAGTGTCCGAAGAGGAAAGAGAGACAGACATGGAATATATCGCACTAATACTAAACATATTAGCTTCGGTTTTAACTATTGTTGTTGCCATTATTCAGTTGAAAAAGACTAAATAAGGCAACTATCCTAAACTCAATTAGAAGCGATTCTAGCGTAACCTCACTT
>DCIZ01000042.1:1882-8014 GCA_002317305.1 Campylobacter sp. UBA1713 | reverse complement strand
CTAGTTTTTAGAGATGCCCTTTAATAAATTTGGTTTTTTAATGATTTAGCACTTTGTTTAAAAATTCACTCATTCGCTCGTTTTTCAGCACTCCGCCAAAAACCTCGCCGGGCGTGCCGTCTACACTCACGACTCCGCCGTCCATAAACAAAATTCGGTTTGCTATGTTTTTTGCAAAACCCATCTCATGCGTAACGACTACCATCGTCATGCCATCGCTTGCTACCTCTTTCATGATGGCTAAAACTTCGCCTATCATCTCAGGATCTAGCGCACTTGTCGGCTCGTCAAAGAGAATCACGTCTGGATTCATAGCAAGGCTTCTAGCTATAGCGATGCGCTGCTTTTGTCCGCCACTAAGCTTGTGCGGAAAGTAGCCCTCTTTGTCTGAAAGTCCGACTTTTTTTAGTAGTTCAAAGGCGCGTTCTTTTGCCTCCGCTAGCGTGTAAAGTCCAGTTTTTACAGGCACGAGAGTTAGGTTTTCTAGCACGCTTTTGTTTGCAAAAAGGTTAAAGTGTTGAAAAACCATGCTCACTTTTTGGCGGATTTTGTTTATGTCTGCCTTTGGGTCAAGTATGTTTTTGCCACCTACAAAGATCTCGCCACTTGTAGGGCTTTCTAGCAAATTTAGACAACGCAAAAATGTGCTCTTTCCGCCACCGCTAGGTCCTATGACTGCCACCACTTCGCCTTTTTTTATCTCCGTGCTGACACCTTTTAAGACTTGTAAATCGCCGTAGCTTTTTACTAAATTTTTAACTAAAATCATCTCAGTCATTTCTGTTTAGCCTCCTCTCTAAAATTTGCACCAAAAACGAGAAAAATTTGACACTCGCGTAGTAGATAACGCCCGCAAAGAGAATGGGTTGTGGCGTGTAGAGTGCGGCTTGGAGACTTTTGCTTTGCATAGTTAGGTCAAAAAGCCCTATCATTCCCACGACAGAAGTCTCTTTAAAGAGGCTAATAAATTCGTTTGCAAGTGCGGGCAAAATGTTTTTTATGGCTTGTGGAAAGACTATCTCACGCATGGACTGTGTGTAGTTTAGCCCCATCGCACGCGCCGCCTCCATCTGCCCTCTGTCAACGCTAGCGATGCCACTTCTGACTATCTCTGCCACATAAGCTGAGCTGTTTAGCCCGAGTGCGACAATGGCAGCTAGAAAGCTCTCTTGATGTACCATGATGACAAAAGCAAAAATCATGAGCTGAATAAGGACGGGCGTGCCACGAATGATGTCTATATATTCGTCAATGATGAAATTTACAAATTTGTTTTTTGCAAATTTGACAAATGCCAAAAAAAACCCAAGCACAACGCCGAGCGAAATGCCGCCGAGTGTCAAGCCAAGCGTGCGTAAGTAGGACTCCACGTAGGCGTTTTGCTGGTGTTCGCTTATGGCAGACGGGTAGGTGAGCGTTACACCGACTACTATCAAAACGAGTGGAAAGAGGGTTTTAAAAAACCCTTCGAGAGAGAATTTTTTCACTGCCAAACCTCATGTTAAGATGAAAGATAAAACTTTGGATTATAGTTTAATATTCATTAATTTCAAATAAAATTTTGCAGAAAATTTCTGAATCCAAGCGAATTTTTAACTTCATAATGTTAAAATAGCCCCATTGCGAGTTTTCAAAACAAAACATAAAGGACAAAAATGATAGTAGATCTTCACAACCACACGCCACTTTGCAACCACGCAGTCGGCGAGCCTTTGGCATATGCCACAGCAGCGTTTGAAAAAGGGTGCGAGGTGTATGGTTTTAGCGACCACGCGCCTATGAACCACGACACGCTTTATCGCATGAAATTTGACGAGATGGTGCGTTACAAAGAGATGGTCGAGGCGGTAAAAAGCGAATTTGCGGGGCGAATGGAGGTGCTTTTTGCATATGAGATGGACTTTTTAACAGGTTTTATGGACGACAGAGTTTTTGAGGCGGACACAGACTACCTAATAGGCTCGGTGCACTTTCTAAACAACTGGGGCTTTGACAATCCAGAATATATAGGCGAATTTGCAAACCACGACATAAATAAACTTTGGGGCGACTACTACGAGGCGGTGGCAGCGAGTGCGAAGATGGGGCGGTTTAACATAGTGGGGCACATGGATCTTTTAAAGCTCTTTAACCATCGTCCGACTGTAGACATCAAAAAACTAGCAGCACCTGCTGTAGACGCCATTAAAAAAGCAAAAATGGTAGTCGAGTTAAACACCGCTGGCTACCGAAAGCCGTGCAATGAGCTCTATCCGTGCGATGAGATTTTGGAGCTTTTGGCAGAAAAAGATGTGCCCATCACCATCTCTAGCGATGCGCACGCGCCAGAACACGTGGGGGCGAACTACGAAAAGGCGGTGGCAAAGGCGCGTGAATTTGGCTACACGAAAGTGGCGTATTTTGTGAAAAAAGAGATGTTGTTTAAGCCACTAGAGTGAATTTTTGTGCGTTAAATTTGACTTGTGTTGATGCTTGTTTGCGAGCAAAAAGGGGTCGCAGGGGCAAAGCCCCCGTTCCCCCACGCCTCCGCCCAAATTCTATTTGAACGAAGTGAAAAGAGAATTTGGGCGGAGGCTCAAAAAAGCGTTAGCTTTTTAGGGCATCTCTAAAAACCAGTTTGGCTTGATTTTTCAGAGTGTTTTAGTGATTTTTTTGTTTTAAAACGATGATAATACTGGCGTATTTGACGAGTTTTAAGGCAAAAAAGCGAAAAAACAAACGAAAAAGCAAGCTACAAATTCAGTTTAAATGGTTTTTAGAGATGCCCTTTACTCTAATTAAGGTAAATTTAAGTGAGAAAAATTTGGTTTAGCGTGGTTTTGGCGGTTTTGTTTTTTGGTGCGTTTTTTGGCACGCTTGCTTTTTTTGAGAGAGAAAAAGGGCTGGAATTTAGCGGCGAGAGCATAAACGGGCGTGTGAATTTGGCTTCGTTTCGCGGTGAAAATCTCATTTTTTACTTTGGTTACACGAGTTGCCCTGACGTTTGTCCGACCTCTCTTTCGCTTGTGGGCGAGGTTTTGCGTAGGCTGGGGCGTGAAGATGTAAAGGTGATTTTTGTCTCTGTAGACGAAGCAGACGATGTGAAAAGCAGTGACGAATTTGCAAAATATTTTTATAAAAATTCAGTCGCAGTCAAATTTACGCCTATTGAGCTTGCTCGTGTGGCAAAAGTGCTGGGCGTAAAGTATGAAAAAGTGGCGTTACAAAATTCGGTTCTTGGTTACACGATGGCGCACAGCAGTAGCATTTACATTTTTGACAAGGCGGGTGTTTTGGTAGGTGAAGTAAGCAACCTCGTCTATGAAGAGGTGGCGACAAAACTTAAAGAGATGTTGAGGTGAAGTATGGAGTCTGTTTTTGCAAAAAGTAGCGGGCGAGTCGATGCTGTTTTGGCGTCTCTTGTGGAGAGTAGTCGTTCGCAGGTGGCGGAGCTCGTAAAAAAAGGCGGCGTTTTTGTAAATGGGGCGTGTGTGAAAAAGGCATCTTTTGGCGTGGCGGTAGGCGATGCCATCGCGTTTATGCCTTTGGAGGCGGAGCGCTCAAAAAGCGAATTTGCGGTGGATTTTGACGTGGAGGTCATCTACGAGGACGATGAAATTTTGGTGTTAGACAAGCCGTGTGAGCTTGTCGTGCATGCAGCGCCGGGCGTGCGTGAGGCGACTTTGGTTGATTGGCTCAAAGAGCGTGGGACACGGCTTTCGACACTTGCAGGCGAGGAGCGACACGGGATAGTTCATAGGCTGGACCGTGGGACATCTGGCGTGATGGTTGTAGCCAAAAACAACAAATCTCACGAAAATTTGAGTTTTCAGTTACAGGCAAAAACGATGGGGCGAATTTATGTGATGGCGCTAGATGCACAGCTAAAAGAGGCGTGTGTGGTGGAACGAGCTATAGGCAGGCATGTAACTCAGCGTGTGAGGCGAATGGCGCTTGTGGGGCGTGGTGTAGGCGTAAAGAGTGCAAATTTGCCTACTGGGTTCAAAGAGGCAAAGACGGCGTTTTTTCCGCTGGTTTTTGGTGGTGAATTCGGCGGCGAATTTGGTGGCGATGTTTCTCAAAAAAACGAAAATTTGAAATTTTCGAGCGACTTAAATTTAGTTTTTGCAAAACTTTTTACTGGACGGACGCATCAAATTCGGGCGCATTTGGCTTCTGTGGGGCGGCACATTTTGGGCGATGAGACCTATGGCTACAAAGGCAGAAGTGTAGGACGTGTCTTTTTGCATGCATTTTTGCTCTACTTAAAACACCCAAAAGGTGGCGAAATGCTATGTTTTCGTTCAAAAATTCCGTATGAATTTGGCGAGATTAAATTTGAAAATGACGAAGTGTTTTCATTTTTTGACACGTGCGAGAGGTGGAAAAAATTTGTGTAAGTGATATTTTGAAAAAGGAAAAAATAATGAGAAAAAATTTTTTGGCTATGTTTGTGGCGGTTGCCGTTTTTTGTGGTTGTGCTACGACTGCAAATTTTGTAAATTCTGACGAGCAGATAAAGCTACCGACCATAAATTCGCTTCGGACACTTAGCGATATGACACAGATAGCGTTTGAGTGGGACGTGGTAAATGACGCAAATGTCGAGGGCTACTACCTCTACCGAAAGGGCGAGGGCGGCGAATATAAAGAGGTCGCAAAGATAAAAGACCGCTTTACAACGCACTATGTGGACACAGGGCTTTCGCCTGACACGCTTTACACTTACCAGCTTCGGACTTACCACAAGAGTGTTTTGAGTGGTGCGGGCAAGGAGACGGCGGTGCGAACGGCGCCTGTGATAAATTCTGTAAATTTCGTGCAGGCTGTGAAAGGGCTACCGGGGCGTGTTAAGATTCTGTGGCGACCGCACAACGACTACCGAGTCAACGGCTACGTGATAGAGCGAAATGGGCTTGAGGGCGACAAATGGGAGAAAGTGGCGGAGGTGAAAGGGCGGTTGAGTGTGGAGTTTATAGACTCAAATTTACCAGAAAATAGCTACTTTAGATATAGAATTTTGGCGAAAACGACTGACGGAATCGTTTCGAATCCGAGCGAGATAGTAAACGGGCAGACGAAGGCTTTGCCACCTGTGGTTGCAAATTTGACTGCTTCGACAAATTTACCAAAAAAGATAAAACTAACGTGGAGTGGCGTGAATGCGACTGATTTTTCGCACTACAATGTTTACAAAGATTCTACTTTTGGTTACAAACTTCTCAATACGACAAAGCAGACGAGCTACACGGACAACGTAGGGAACGATGGCGTGGAGGCGAGTTACAAAGTAACGGCGGTCGATAAAGACAAGCAGGAGGGGCAACGGCAGACCATAGATGTCAAAGGTGCGAGTTTGACGAAGCCAGCAACGCCTGTTTTTGTCTCTATAACGCAGGTAAATAACGCCGTGAGCCTTGTGTGGACAAGTAGCGATGAGCGTGTGGTGAGGTTTAAGTTGCTGAAAAGTAGCAAGGCTGGGTCGCAAAATGTGAGCGTGAAGTCGCAGAGTTTTCGGGATACTGGCGTGCAAATAGGAGCGAGTTACTCATATAGCGTGGTGAGTGTGGATAAATTTGGGATAGAGAGCGAGCCGTCAAAACAGGTTAGCATCGATGTGAAGTGAGGTTTTTTTTGAATTTTCGCGAAAGTCAAATTTGGCTTGACGCTGGCGCGAAAATTTCACAAAAAAAAGAAGCACATTTTGCGAAAGCAAAATGGGGTGTAGAATCTACAAATTTACTAAAAATCGAATTTGTAGATTCTTTGCCATTTTCATTCTTTTTTTTATGCTTTTTTACTTTTGTCTAAAATTTGTTTTTCAACACTTTGTCATAATCTTCGCCTAGAAAAATTCTCTTTTTTGGTTTGTAGTTTTCGCTCAAAACATCGCGTGTTTCGTCAAAGTCAGCTACAGAAATTCCAGCCAAGTCGCACAAAACATGCACTAGATCTTCGCTTACAAAAGGCTTTTTTGCAGCATTTTTGATTCGCAAAAAAAGCTCGCCGTGAAGTTTTTTGAATTTTTCGCTTACTAAAAAAACGAGAGGAATTTCAGCCACCGAGCGATGTGCCATGCCGTGACCAAAATACTCTTTGTTAAATTCATGGGCATCTCTGAAAAGCATTTTGGCTTGATTTTTGCGGAGTGTT
>DCIZ01000042.1:0-1828 GCA_002317305.1 Campylobacter sp. UBA1713 | reverse complement strand
ACGAGTTTTAAGGCAAAAAAGCACAAAAACAAACGCAAAAGCAAGCTACAAATTTCATTTTAAATGTTTTTTAGAGATGCCCATTAGACTTTCGCCGTGGTCGCCTACATATATCATCACCGCATCTTCGTCTTTGAATTTGTTCCAAATTTCGCCCAAAACAAAGTCGCCAAAGTAAACGGCGTTTAGGTAGTGTGCGAAAAAGTTGCGTTTGTCGCCAGCGACTTCAACTATGTCATTTGCATCAAATTTGGCAAATTCCTCTGGGTAGCGGTTGGAGTATTTTATATGTTGCCCCATCAAGTGAATCACGTTTAGACTTTTTTGTTCTCCAAATTTGATAAATGGCAAAATTTTTTCGTCCGTTCTCTCTTTGGTGTCCGCCTGTCCAATGTTTGACGGAACATCTCTGTTTAAATTTGTGTAGTTTTTTGCAAATTCAAAAGTTGCTGTTACAGCAAGAAGGCTTTCTG
Source organism: Campylobacter sp. UBA1713 (assembly GCA_002317305.1). Taxonomy (GTDB): domain Bacteria; phylum Campylobacterota; class Campylobacteria; order Campylobacterales; family Campylobacteraceae; genus Campylobacter. The sequence goes on along the minus strand of DCIZ01000042.1, from coordinate 1,355 downwards.
AAAATGTCTCTTGGTTTGAGACGACAAAGGTGTCAAAGCCTGCAATGTTAAAAAGATTTATGAGGTCTAGCTTTTTGTTCCACGCTTCGCCACGCTCTAGCATCTGCATATCTGCGAAGTTTAGCAAAACTCGAAGGCACTGGGCGGTAAGTCCAGCGGGTGCTATGACATCTGTAAATTTGACTAATGAGCCGTTTTTTTCCAGCTCTTCGAGGCGTGGTGTGGTCGGTAGTCTGTAGCCGTAAAGCGACATTTTGCCTCTTGCGTGGCTTTCACCTATGACAAGCACGATGCGTTTTGGTGAATTTTTTGCGGTTATTTTGTTTTTGTATATGTGAACATTTTGTGCGTAGTTTTTGCGTGTCTCTTGCAGGTCAGCGTATGAGGAGTTGGTTTTAAAAAGGAGAATTTGGATCGGCAAACGAAAAAATGAGAGCTGTTCCAAAGCTAATTTTCTTTGAGAGATGTCAAGAGTTCCAAACACAACTTTTTCAAAAGTGTTGCTTATTGTCGGTTTAAATGTAAGAACGTAACGACTATACGCACATTCACAAAAAAAGAGAAAGATGCCGATGATGCAGAGTTTTGTGCCAACTTTTGCAAAAAGTTTTATCTTTTTTGGTGAAAAAGTAAATTTGAGTTTGCACATAAAAAGAAAAATGGTTGCTATTAGAATGCAAAAAAGGAGAAATTTAAAAGATGCAAAATCTTGCAAAAACTCAAATGCCTCTTTTTTGTTAGTTTGTAAAACTGCTTCTACGACAAATGGCGTTATATGTTGTTTATATGTTGTTAGCAAAAACGTTTCTACCAAAAAAAGAACAAGCGAGATGATGGCAAAAATGGTTAGAAAACGCCGTGCTTTTTCTCTCATAAATTTAAAAACGATGGCGAAAAAGAGCATTTCAAATGCAAAAGTGTGTAAAAATATGGCGACTATGTTTAGCATTAGCCGTTCTACTCTGAATCCGGAAAAGCTCCAGTTTACATAAAGCGCCCAAATGTTTATGATGGCGTTTACGATGAAAATGGCTAAAAAAATTCCTGCGTTTCTAGAGACAAAATCGGCAAATGTGGCTGTTTTTTCGTGGATGCTTGTGTGTGTGTGTGTGCTACTCTTGTCTAGTTGCATATAAATTTCCTTTTTTGTTTAATTTATGCGTAGTTTTAGCAAAAGTTTGTTTAAATTTTGCTAAATTTTAAGTAAATTTTGGTGGGATTTTAAAAATTTGCGAGGGCGTGGCGGCAGAATGCTATTAGTGAAAATTTTCGCGAAAGCCAAATTTGGCTTGAAGCGAAAATTACGCAAAAAAAGAAGCACATTTTGCGAAAGCAAAATGGGCTTAAAATTGGCG
>DCIZ01000124.1:8251-9746 GCA_002317305.1 Campylobacter sp. UBA1713 | reverse complement strand
CCACTCGAATTTGTCCATTAAGCCGTTAAAACAGAGAAAAATTCGCCCTTTTAAGTTGTAGCTTTGGTTTTTCACTAGCCATTTTAGCGCATCGTGAATCTGTTGGCTGGCTTGTTCGCTTACGTTTAACGCCTCTTTATCATTGGCAAATCTGCCACGAAATGTAAAACCGCTAGAATCATTTGCCGATATTAACTTTGCGTTGCCATAAAAGCCGATGATGTTTTTTGGATGCGTTTGACAAAGTGTCAAATTTTCTCCCAAAGCGTAACAAAAGCCCGTTTCTGCGCTACTTTGGCTCTCAAAAAATTTGGTATAGTCGTTTTGCAAAGTTTCGTTTTGCCACGTGCAAGGCTCGTCAAAGCTTTCAACTCGAAAACGCACTAGATCTTTGGGTTCAAATTTGACTTCTGCTTTTGTAAGGTCATTTTGAATTTCACCTTTTAAAATGTAGGACAAAACGGCGTTTGCCATCTCGTTTTGGCTAAATTCGCAAAATTTGGCTAAAAGCGTTTTGTAAGCTTCCCACTTTTTAGCCTCACCGCCTAAGTAGCCTACTTGGTCGTTTAGCGGATGCGGATGCGGACTAACTCCGGTTCTGCCTGATGAACTTGCAGTTACTGGAATGAGCGTTTTTACCTCATCTTTTTCAAGCCGTCTTGCGCGGATAAATTCGCCACTTTTGTTTATGGTGAGCTCTAAACTAGCGTTTGTCTCTAAGTGTCCTCGCGGCGTCTTTTCTGGCAATTTGTCATAAACTTCACAAAGATCTCTAACCCACATCGCCAAACTCCTTTGTTTTCATGCTTTTGATGACGCGGTGAATACACGCTTCTGGGCGCGCAAATTTAACTACGCCATTTTTCATGACGACTTCGCTAAACCGCACGCTCATTTTATCTCTCGTCTCCTCGCTGTAAGCCTCGTCAGCGTAAGTCAAACCATGATACATAAGCCCAAAACTCATCTCCTCGATGCCATCGTAAAAGCCTGCGCCCTCGCCAAATTTACACGGCTCGACGTAGCCTTGACACTCACGCGTGCCTAAAAAAATGTCCCGCCTGCCACCACGCTCCAAACTCCGCTCAAACATCGCCGTGTGTTTTTTTAGGTCGCGGTCGCCTAAAAGCTCTGGGCGGTTTTCGTTCCACTCAAAGTGTGCGACTACTTGGTAGGCGACATCTTTTAGGTAGGTGTAGTAAGCTAGGTCGTTGCCACCGCTCATCTTGATGGGGCGGATGCCTTTACTTTGCGTCTGAATGGCTTTTTTCACTCGAACGCTATCTACAAACCACGTAAAAGTGGGCTTCCAGTAGATGCTGTGGCAAACGCCTTTTAGTGCTTCATAAGTCGGCACAGGCAGGCTGAATTTTTCGCCACCGACGCGCGTAATGGGGTCGCTAAAAAGCGCGAAGTCGCCGTAGAGAATAAACTCAAATTTGTTTGTCATACTGCTCCTTTTTTTTGGATTTTACTTAAGGGCATCTCTAAAAAC
>DCIZ01000124.1:0-8146 GCA_002317305.1 Campylobacter sp. UBA1713 | reverse complement strand
ACAAACGAAAAAGCAAGCCACCAAATTCAGTTAAATGGTTTTTTAGAGGTGCCCTTAAATTCCTTAAGTAATGAACGAAATTATAAAGGTGAATGCTAAATTTTAACTGGATCAATTTATAGAAATAAATTTATATTTGTAGGAAAAAAGCCAGTCGCAAAACTGGCACATCTGCTTTAAACTGCAGCATTTCAATCCACGCATCGCTTTATAAACAAAACGACACGAATGCCAAAAGGCAAATTTGATTCTAGCCAAAAATGGATGAGTGTTTTATAAAGCCTCTAAAACACCACGTCGCCCGCCTCCAAAACTACTCCCATTTGCTCGTCATAAGCCATCTGTGCTAAACTGAAAATTCGCCCGTCCAAATGCGTTTGTAAAAGCCCACGCTCACAAAGCACTTTTGCTTCGTGTGGAAAGAGGCTCACTGTGTAACCACCAAGCTCCCTAAAATTTAGCACTTTGCCACTTTCTAACGCCTCTTTTAACTCCGCACCTTTGTCAAATGGCACAAGCGCTTCAACTTCGCCCTTTTCATCAAAAACGCTAAATTTTTCGCCTATAAATTTAAACGGCTGCGTTAAACAAAAGCCCTTTTTACTCGTGCTTTTAAGCAACTCAAACAAACTTTCTCGTTCATCTTTGCTAACTGGGTAACCCAAAACTTTTTCGCTCTCTTTAAAGAATCGCTCGTAGAATCTAGCCACCGCCGTTTCGCTCATTTCAAATTTGCCACTTTGCAGCTCAAAGGCTTTTTGCGCGCGACTAATGTGCGATAGATTTTTTAGATTTTCGCCTTTTAACTCCACTACAAAACTTCGCCTTTGTTTTCACTCTCGCCCTCTCTGTTGCACCGCCCAGCTGCTTGGATGAGGCTATCAAGCCCCGCTTTAACACGCACAACACTTTCAAAACTCACATCTACGCCCGCTTCTATGAGTTGCGTTGAGACACAAACACACTTTAAACCGCTTTTTAAACGCTTTTTTATTTGCTCTAAAACCGCCTTTCTGTGTGCTACACACATGCTAGTAGAGAGGTGAAAAACGTCGCCGTTTTCGTTTTTAAGTGAGCTAAAAAGCTCTCGTGCCTGCTTTCGTGTGTTGCAAACGACTAAAAGCGAATTTTTGTTGCTAGCCAAATTTTTACAAAACTCACCAAATTCCGCAAAATCCATCGCCTCTTTTGGCGCACAAAAAGCACTAAATTTTACTCTTTCAAAGGGCTTTAGCTCTTCAGCACTTAAATTTAACAAGTCGCCACTTATGTTAAGCGGGTGTTTCACGCTGTCAAATTTGGGCTGAGTAGCGGAGCTTAAAACGATGGTGGCGTTACAAAAAGATGATAAGAAATTTAGCGTTTCGTTTAACATGTAGGTAACTTTTGGCGGAATCGACTGAACTTCGTCTATGACTATGACACTGTTAATGAGCGAGCAAAACCTTGCTACCGAAGTGGTCGCGCCGTCAAAAAGCGTGTTTAGAAACTGCATGAAAGTGGTTGTGATGAGCGGCGTTTGCCAGTTTTGGCAGTGTAGTTCGTAGCTGTCTAAAAGCTCGCCCTCATGTGGCTTTATGGCGTTGCTGTGGTGCTCCAAAAGTGCAAGCGGCGCTAAAAGATGCTCTTTTATGACTTTTGCGTTTTGCTCTATGATGCTGAGAAAAGGCGCTACAAAAACGACACGGCTTTTTTGTTTTTTAACAGCGTGCGCGAGTGCGAAACGAAGAGTTGCTAGCGTTTTACCGGCGCCTGTTGGTGCATTTAGGCGGTAAATTCCGCTTAGTAAATTTGCTTTTTTTGATATTTCATCTGAAATTTTTTTACGAATTTTATTTATGGGCGAGTCGCTCTGTCTGCTTTTTAGCTTGTTTTCCAAAAAAGCTAAATTTGCTTCAAAATCAAATTTGACCTCGCCATCTTTTAAACCGCAGTCAAACTCTCTGGCATTCTTTCTGTCGCTTGCTATGAGTGCGCTTAAAATGAGGCGAGAGAGAAGTGCGGTGTCTATTTTGGTGTTAAATTTGACTTTTTGAATCTCGCAAACAGCTTTTTTGAAAATTTCTTCTATCTCGTTTTCGCTGAAAAGCTCTAAAAAATTCTCTTTTGCTTCGTCATAATGAATCTCTTTTTTGTCATAATTTAGGCGATGCAAAAAATCTTTGCCACTTTCGCTAATGGCGTCAAAAAGCCCGTGATGAGCACCGACTGCGTATGCAACTAGCTCGGCGGTGAAGTTTTTAAACATTTGCTGCTCTGTTTTTGGCGTTTGTGTGTGAAAATTTTCTAAGATGTAACGCACGCCCGCAAAGGTATGATTCACACTTCCGCGAGCGGGTTTTTTCTCTAAATTTGAGTCGCAACTTTTCTCTAAGTAAGCGACAAATTCAGCTTTTGCCTTGCCAAAGTCATGCGTTAGCCCTGCCAAAAACCCCGTTTGTGCTAGCCCGACAAAACGCAAAAGAGTGCTGGTGTTTTGCGCTACAGAGTTTAGATGCTCTCGCAAAGGCTTACGCTCGCCACGCTCGTTTATGTGAGAGATGAGAGTTTCTAAAATTTTGCTACCCTTCAAATTTACTCCTTTTTGCTTTTCCTGCCATTCTTACACTATCCGTGCATTTGACCGCTTAAAACTCCCGCTTTTTTTCAGCTTGTCTAGCTCATTTGCTCGTTTTACTAAAACATCTTTCTCGCCACCAGAAAGAACTAAATTTACAAATTCCAAAAGCTTTTTGTTGTAAGGTTTGTCCAAAAAAACAGGCTCTATTTTAGCCAAAAATTCGCCATTTCGCCGCATCGAAAAACGAAATTTCTCCTCGTCAAAATCCTCTCTTTTTAGCGCCAAAAACGCCGCATTTGCTATCTTTTCAAGCGCCCTTAAAAACTTCACCCGTTTTGCTTTTTCGTCATTTTTAAAATTCATCTCACACTCTTTTTAAACTTCTCTACCGCCAAATTTGCCTTTACCAAAACCTCCACATTTAGCCGCCCCAACTCAACTGCCTTTACAACAGCCATCTCAGCCTCTTTTAGCCGCTTCTCGTCAAACACCGAAACTATCAAAAGCTCCACACCCGCACCCAAAGCCCGCACAACTCGCTCACCAAAAGCCACATCTGCCACACCGCCCATCAAAAGGTCATCACTCACCACGAGCCCCTCAAAGCCCACTTCTGAACGCAACTTTTTCACCATCACAGGCGAAAAAACCGCTGGATTTGCCGCGTCAAATTCGCTAAAATAAACATGGCTTACCATCACGCTATCTGCCTCGCTAGCAAGACGCTCAAAAGGCAAAAGTTCAGCCGTGTCAAATTTAGCCACCACGGTCTTTTTTAGGTGCGTGTCGCTCGTAGCACCTCCGTGCCCTGCAAAGTGTTTGAGCGAAGTCAAAACGCCATGTTTTTTGTGAGCTTTCAAAAACTCGCCTGCATAAGCCGCCACCTTTTCTGGCTCGCTACTAAAAGCGCGATTCACCTTTGAGATGATGGGCGAATTTGGCTTTTTTAGATCCACAACTGGCGCGAAATTTAGGTTAAAGCCTAGCCCTTTTAGCTGGCTTGCCATCTTTTCATAGTAACGCCCCGCCTCGCTAGCACTCAAATTTGCCCCCACCCACTCAGCACTCTTAAACACCTCAAAACCCGCACTCTCCTTAAAGCGTGTAACACGTCCGCCCTCCTCGTCTACTGCCACCAAAACGCCGTCAAAAAGCGCGTTTAACGCCTTTACTTGCGAAGGCGACTTTATGTTTTTGGCAAAGAGAATCACGCCGCCAAGCTCGCCCTTTTTTGCCATGCGAGATAGCTTTTTTACCTGTGCGTCTTTCTCGCTCACGCCGTCAAATCCTAGCACAAAAACGCCACGCACAAGCTTTTGAATTTCGCTAGAATTTCTACCCAAATTCAAATTTGCACGCTCAACAGCACTCTCTTTTTTGGCACAACTCGCCAAAAATACCGCCACAAAACAAAACACCAAAAAACGAAAAATTCTAAAAATCAAACTCGCCTCCTCTACTCTCGTTTAGCCTCTCGTATGTAATGTCCACATAACTTCGCCTCGTCTCGCACTCAAAAACACGCTCACAATTCATGCAACTTTGCAAATTTTTTGACGCTTGGCACGCTTTTAGCTCACGCGTCCAGTGCGCAAACGCCACTTCTAAGTAAGTGCGAATTTTCTCACACTCATATACACTTCCGCACTGCGAACAGTCCAGCCTCTCGCCCTCTTTGATGCGTTCATTTCTACACGCCTCGACCTCTCTTTTTGCCTCTAAATATTGCACTTTTTCACCCTCTCTATCTCGTATTTTGACCCAAAATAACAAGGCGTAGTCGCGTGAATTTTTTCTAGTTTTACCTCAAAAAGCGAATTTGTTTTGCCGTCTGTTGTCGCACCGCCCGCCCGCTCAAAAATTCTAGCAAAAGGCAAAACCTCAAAACTCACACGAAGTTTGCCACGCGGCGCGTCAGCAGTCGCTGGGTAGCTAAAAAGCCCGCCACCTTTTAGCAAAATTTGGTGCAAGTCTGCCACCATCGCACCACTGTAACGAAGTCTGTAACCCTCGTCAAAAAGCCCACGCACAAGCACTCTGTGGCTCTCGCTCCAACCTTTTTGTGTAGCACCTGTGGCGTTTAGTTTGCCCTTTTCGTTTAGCGCAAGCTCGCGCACAAATTCAAATTTGCCCTCTTTTGAAAGGCGAAAAAGTAGCGGTTTTTCTTCACAAATGACAAGCTCAAGGCGTGGTCCATAAACCGCATAACCGCTAGCTACCAAATTTTCTGGCGCCAAAACGCCTTTGTAGATGCCAAAAATAGAGCCCACAGCGAAATTTACATCTACCAAACTACTACCATCAAGCGGGTCATAAGCTACCACAAATTCGCCCTTTTCACTCACCGCCAAAGCCTCCTCTTTTTCCTCGCTAACAAGTGCTTTTACGCTAGAAACTTTGCCAAATTCACGCGTAATGATCTCATCGCTTGCTACGTCAAGCTTTAGCTGCGTGTCGCCTGTGGCGTTTGTGTTTTTTGTGTAACCTTGCTCGCCATATTTTAAAAGCTCAGATATTTGAATCACGCTAGCTTTTAGTGCATCAAAAATTTCGTTCATCTTTCTTTCCTTTTGTCGGCATCTCTAAATTTGCTTTGCCTAATGGATGGGCGACGGGGGCAAGCCCCTGCGACCCCGCTATCTGACAAAACTTCTGTTTTGACAAATTTAAAGAGACCATAAATTTTTCGCCATTTTAATCTTTTTTTACTTTAAATTTAGTAAAATCGTTAAAATTCAGATTCAAGGCAAAAAATGAACTATGATGTAGTTGTTATTGGCGGTGGGCATGCGGGCATCGAGGCTTCGCACGCTGCTGCAAAGATGGGCGCAAAGACGCTTTTGGTTACGATTCTAGCCGAACAAATAGGCGCTGCTAGCTGCAACCCCGCCATCGGCGGACTGGCAAAAGGACACCTCGTAAAGGAGCTTGACGCGCTAGGTGGTGTCATGGGCACGCTTACAGATGCGTGTGGAATTCAGTTTCGCGTCTTAAACGAGAGCAAGGGTGCTGCCGTGCGGGGAAGTCGCGCACAGATAGACATGGACAGTTACAAAAAAGCGGCACGAAATTTGCTTTTAGCCACGCCAAATTTAACCATAACGCAAGAGATAGCAGAAGAAATTCTCACAGAAAACGGCGAAGTTAGTGGCGTAAGAACGCACTTGGGCAACATTTACACCACAAAAAAGCTAGTCATCACCACAGGGACTTTTCTAAACGGACTCATTCACGTAGGCGAAAAAAAACTGAGCGCTGGGCGTGTAGGCGAATTTGCCAGTAGCGACTTGGGGCTTAAAAAACTAGGGCTAAAAACAGGACGTTTAAAGACAGGCACGTGCCCGCGTGTGCTAGGTAGTAGCATAGATTTTAGCGTTTTTGAGGAGCAAGGCGGCGATGCAAACCCGACTGCTTTTAGCTTTAAAACGCGTGAGTTTAAACCTATGCAAATGCCGTGCTACATAGCCTACACAAACGAAAAAACGCACGAGATCATTCGGCAAAATTTCTACCGCGCGCCACTTTTTACTGGGCAAATAGAAGGCGTGGGTCCTCGCTACTGTCCTAGCATCGAGGACAAGGTGAATCGTTTTAGTGAGCGAAACCGCCACCATCTTTTTGTAGAACCCCAAACAAAAGAGGCGACAGAATTTTACATAAACGGCTTCTCTACCAGCTTGCCTTATGACACACAAGTCGCCGCACTTCGCTCGGTAAAAGGGTTTGAAAACGCCATCATCACGCGGCACGGCTACGCCATAGAATACGACTACGTCGAGCCTACTGAACTCTACCACAGTTTAGAGACAAAACGCATAAAAGGGCTTTTTTTAGCTGGACAAATAAACGGCACGACAGGCTACGAAGAAGCTGCCGCACAAGGGCTGGTAGCTGGCATAAACGCCGTTTTGTCTTTGCGTGGTGAAAAACCTTTTGTGCTCGCTAGAAACGAAGGCTACATAGGCGTTTTGGTAGATGACCTCGTTACAAAAGGGACAAAAGAGCCTTACAGAATGTTTACTAGTCGGGCGGAGTTTCGGCTACTTTTGCGTGAAGAAAACGCCGTTTTAAGGCTCAGTGGCTACGGGCACAAATTTGGGCTTTTGAGTGATGATGAATTTGCTTTTGTCTCAAATTTAAAAAACGAAGTGGAGCACGCTATGGCGATTCTATCTAGCGAATATGCCACAAGTAGCGAGGCGTTTTGTAGCTTTTTAGGTGAGCTGGGTGAAGAAGCCATAACGCAAAAAACTTCACTGGTAAAGCTAGTGGGAAAGAGCACGTTTAACGCCCAAAAACTGGCACGTTTTGGTGAGATTTTTGACATTTGCGCACAGCGTGAAGTGGAGCGAAAAGGCGAATTTGAGGCGTTTAAGGCGTTTTTTGAGACGCTTAGCCAAAAGGCAAAAGAACTAGTGGTAACAGCAGCAAAATACTACCACTACGAGCTCATTCAACAAGACGAAGTGGAGAAGATGAAACGCTTGATGGATGTAAAAATTCCGCGTGGTTTTGACTTTACGAGCGTAAAAGGGCTAAGTAAAGAGATAGTAGAAAAGCTACAACTCTTTACGCCAGAGACGCTTGCAGCGGCTTCTCAGATAAGCGGCGTAACGCCTGCGGCACTTGACATTTTGCACATCATGATAAAAAAGGCGGCGAAAAATGAAGCGTGAGTGTGGCGTGAGTGTGGCGTGGGCGGCGCGCTCACAGGTGGAGGCTTTGCGGCTTTTGTTACTGGCGATGGAGGGCATGAGTGAATTTTTGGGGCGGGATTTTGAGGTGTTGGCAAATTTGTTTCGGGCACGTGGCAACCGCTTTAGCTTTGAAAATGTGCTGGTTTGCACGGACGAGACGGGCGCGGTGGTGGGTGCACTTTGTGCCTATGAGGCAGCTCGCGAAGTGGAGTTAAACCGTGCGCTTTTTGAGGCGGGTTTTGCTGTGGAGTATGAGACGAGTGGGCAGGCGGGTGAAATTTATGTAGATAGCGTGGCGGTGGCAGAGGCGTGGCGAGGGCGTGGGCTGGCAAGGGCGATGTTTGAGGCGCTTTTTGAGCGGTTTGGTGGTGAGTGTGGTGGTGAGTGTGGTGGGTTTGGCGGGGTGGAATTTTCGCTTTTAGTCGAGCCACGAAAGGCTTTGACAAAGGCATTTTACGAGAGAGTTGGGTTTAAGACGTGTGGCAAAAAGCAAATTTACGGGATAGAGTATGAGGTGATGAGAAAACGTTCGGAGAGCGGAAAGCAGAGTGCGGAATGCAGAAATTTGTGAGTGTCAAAAAAGCCCGAACCAACGCCGTCATTTGCAAGTGAGGCGTAGCCGACCGAAGAATCCACCGAAATTTGAGCAAGTAAAAAGGTAAAATTCACGAAAAAGTAAATTTTTACAAACTCCGTTTTCTATTTTTCGCACTCCGTTTTCAAAAACGGGGTCGCAGGGGCGAAGCCCCCGTCTCCCGTCCCGCCGCCGTTTTCTTTTGAGATTTATCGAAAAAGAAAACGGCGGCGGAACAAATAAAAAGCGTCAGCTTTTTACATGCGGAAAACGGAATTTTGTAAATTTGCTTTTCGTGAATTTAACGATTCTGTA
>DCIZ01000065.1 GCA_002317305.1 Campylobacter sp. UBA1713 | reverse complement strand
AATGATTTTTTGTTTTAAAATGAGGAGAAAACTATCGTATTTGACGAATTTTAAGGCAAAAAAGCGCAAACGAAGTTCCTTGAAAAACAAACGCAAAAGCGAGCCACTCAAATTTAGTTAAGTAGTTTTTAGAGATGCCCTTTAGTTAATCTTACAAAAAAGAGAGAAGATGAGCAGGATAAAAGTAAAAAAATTTGGACCCATAAAAAGCGGTTTTGACACAAACGATGGCTACATCGACATCAAAAAAACAACGGTTTTCATAGGCGAAAACGGCTCTGGAAAAAGTAGCATAGCAAAGCTAATATCTATTTTTACGTGGCTTGAAAAGAGCATCATAAGGGACGGAATTTTTTCTAACAAGATAAACAAAGAAGGTTTTTACACTCTGTGCCAACAGCAAGATATAGAAGAGTATTTTACAAACGAAACAGAGATATATTTTGAAGGCGACTTGTTTAAATTTGCCTACAAAAACAAAACGTTTAGTGTAGAAAAACTTCGCGAATGTGAAAACTACAAAGTGCCAAAAATTCAGTATTTTTCATCTGCAAGAAATTTGCTGACCATTTTAGCCACGCTTAAAACCGTTCAGATAAATTTAAAATCTCGAGAAATTTCAATAGACGATCTTGGCATTCCGTTTATGGTTAAAGTTCTAACACAAGAGTATTCCGACGCGCTAAATTCACCTTTAACAAAAGAGGGTTTTGCGTTGCCTATTCGTGATTCTAAGTTGTTTTTTGACAAAGGAAGAGTTTTTATAGAAACAGAAAACAAAAAAATTTCGATGGCGTGTTCGTGTAGCGGTTTGCAGTCTGTTGCACCTTTGTTGCTTGTTAGTAGCTACCTTTCAGACTACGTAAAAAAAGATTTTTTTAAGAGAAACGAGATAAACAGCGGGATAGAATCTGGCATAAAAAAAGCAAATTTAGAGAGTGAATTTGAGAGATATATAAACGCCAAAATGCTCACTGGCGACGCACGAAATTCAAATTTGACAAGCACAGAGATAGAAAAGATAGAAAATATTTTGAAAAAATTTGTCAGTTCTCGTTTTGTGAGCATCGTCGAAGAGCCAGAGCAGAATCTTTTCCCGTCATCACAGCGAAGCTTGCTAAACAAGCTTTTAGAATTTAACAACGAAATTTGTGAAAATTCGCTCATCATCTCGACACATAGCCCTTACATAGTCGGCTATCTTTCGCTAGCGGTCAAAGCACACGAAGCAAATTTGGAATTTGCGAAAAACGGAGAAACAGAAAAACAAAAAAAATTGGCTAGAATCGTCCCGCAAGAGTCGCACATTTCAGTAGAAGACGTGGCGGTGTATGAGTGTTATGCTGACGGCTCGCTTCGTGAGCTAGAAAAGTCGCACGGCATGCTTTGTGATGCGCATTTTTTAGACAGAGAGTTAGGCGAGATAAACGACCGTTTTAGTGAGATTTTTGAACTGGAGGATATGTAAAATATGACACAAAATATAGCACACAAGATCGACTTTTTTGATGAAAAATTTGCTGAAAAAACAAGCGAATCTAAATTTGGCTTGTGCGATGATGGCGGTAGCAAAATGGCATATCTTGATTTTGAGGATTCGCAAAAATGGCAAGGAGTTGTCGAAAATGAAAACAAACTGCTCGTCTCTTTCCACCCAGTTGACAACTGCGTGAAACTTAAAAAAGACGATGGCAAAGATGATGAAAAGTGCGATGGAATTTTAAGATATAGCACAACAGAAGGCGAAAAAGAACAAAAATGCATCGTATTTGTTGAGCTGAAAGATTGTAAAACGTCAGGCTACTGGTGTCAAACGGCACAAAAGCAGATAGAGACAACGATGAAGCATTTTAAAAATTTGCATGGTCTTTCAAATTCTTACAAAATATTTGCATGGATAGCAAACAAGCAACAAAAAGGAAGTAGAAGTACCGGACAAGCAAGCGACACTTTTAGAAAAGTTATTTCAGATAAATTTGACATAACTTTAACACCTAAAATAGAAAAAACATTTAAAATATAAAAAGGACACACATGAGAAAAACAAAGATCATCTGCACCATAGGACCAGCTAGTAGCGATGAGGCTACACTTTCACAGATGCTAAAAGCGGGCATGAACGTAGCACGGCTAAACTTTTCGCACGGCACGCATGAGGAGCAACAGCAAAGAGTAGACATGCTAAAAGCCCTTCGCCAAAAAGAGGGCAGACCACTCGCCATCATGCTAGACACAAAAGGACCAGAATACCGCATAGGCAAATTTGCCACAGGCAAAGTGGAGCTAAAAGAGGGCGCGACTTTTACATTTACCACAGACGAAGTGGTAGGCGACGAGACCCAAGTGAGCGTTAGCTACAAAAACCTCGCTCACGAACTCTTTGTCGGCGACAAAATTCTAGTAAACAACGGACTTTTAGAATTTGTCGTAGAACAAATTTGCGGCGAGCGGCTAGTTTGTAAAGTTTTAAGCGGTGGCGTTATGAGCGACAAAAAGAGCATGAGTTTTCCAGGGCGCGTGCTAAAACAGCCATTTTTGAGCGACCAAGACAAAGCCGACTTGCTTTTTGCAGTGAAAAACGATGTAGAATTCATAGCTTGTTCGTTTGTTTCGTGTAAAGAGGACATGCAGGCGGTGGTGGATTTTTTAGAGACAAATGGCGCAAAAAACATCACGCTCATAGCAAAGATAGAAAACCGAGCGGGCATCGACAACATAGACGAAATTTGCGAGCTTTGTGGTGGCGTGATGATAGGGCGTGGCGACATGGGCGTAGAGATAGCTTTTGAGGAGCTTCCGAGCATCCAAAAACAGATAGTAAAACGCTGCCGACTTTTAGGCAAACGTGTCATCATCGCGACAGAGATGCTAGAGAGCATGATAAAAAGCCCGCGTCCAACAAGGGCAGAATCTAGCGATGTGGCAAACGCCGTTTATGAGGGCGCAAGTGCCATCATGCTTTCTGGCGAGACAGCAGCGGGCGCGCATCCTGTGCTGGTGGTTCAGACGATGGCGAAGATTGCGCTAGCAGTTGAGCGGTCGCTAAAAGAGCGTGGGCAGTTTTTGGACGCGGAGAGTGCCAAATTTAAGATAAAAAACGAGACGGACGCCATCTCTCACTCGGTTTGTTCGATGGCGCTTGACATAGGCGCAAAAGCCATAGTGGTTTGTTCGCTTTCGGGCATGACTTCGAGAATGGTCTCACGCTTTCGTCCGCTCGTGGACATCATAGGCTTTACTGTTGAGCCAAAAATTTTTCACCAGCTTTCGCTTTCGTGGGGCGTAACGCCAGTGCTAGCGAGCGAGGTTTTTCCATCTTTGGAGGTGCTTTTTTACAACGCAAAACAGGTCGCCATAAAAAATTTGAATTTAGTCAAAAACGACAAGATAATAGTAACAGGCAGCACTAGCAAGAGTCTCGGGATAAACACGGTCAAAATAGAAACCGTGGGGTAAATTTGTAAAATGTTTAAGGGCGTCTCTAAAAAACAGAGCCAAACTGGTTTTAGAGATGCCCTAAACATAATTCAACAAATTTTAAACTCAAAGTCGCTATAATCAACAACAGCTTTCAAATTTAAATCCCACTTAAATTTAGCCATGTCAAATCTAGGAGAAGTTATGGAAAGAATCGGAGATGTTATAAATTCTATCGCAAATGAAAGAGGGCTCGATCCGCAGACGGTTTCACAGCACGTTTGTCTAGCCATCGCACGTGCCGCAAAAAAATTCGACCACGCAGAGTTCGAATATGTCGCACGCATAAAAGATGGCAAAGATCTTGAGCTTTTTCACAACGTGGTCGTGGTCGAGGACAATGACGAGCGCGTTGATGGCGTGAATTTTCTCACAAAAAAACAGGCAAGCGAGATAGACGCTGGGCTTGAAGTGGGCGATTCTGTCCAGTATGACTCCATCGACACGAGCAAGCTCACACGCCCGCAGCAGTCCATCATTTTACGCGAGATAGAATTCCAGATAGAGCGTTTGCTAGAGGACTTCATCTTTAACAAATACAAATCAAAAGAAGGAAAGATGGTAACGGGCATCGTTAGGCAGGTCGATGACGCGCAAAACACGTGGATAGAGATGGACGAGTTGCGTGCCGTGATGCCCATGAAAAACCGCATAAAAAACGAAAAATTTGCCGTTGGGCAGATGTTAAAAGCGGTGGTAAAGAGCGTTCGGCTTGACAGAAAAGATGGCATCCGAGTAGAGATAACGCGCACGAGCCCACGCTTTTTGGAGGCTTTACTAGAAGCCGAAGTGCCAGAGATAAAAGATGGCAGTGTCATCGTAAAAGCGTGCGCTAGAATTCCGGGCAAACGTGCAAAAGTGGCACTCGCCTCACTTCGCCCAAACATCGACCCAGTCGGCGCGGTTGTGGGCGTAAAAGGCGTGCGCATCAACGCCGTTAGCAAAGAAATTTGTGGCGAAAACATAGACGTCTTTCTATACGCGCCGCAGCCTGAACTTCTCATAGCACGAAGCCTTTCGCCTGCCATCATAAACAGCGTCGTCCTAAAAGATGACAAAAGAGCAGTGGCGACCATTTCGACTGACCAAAAGAGCAAAGCCATCGGCGCAAACGGCATCAACATTCGCCTAACTACCATGATAACAGGCTACGAGATAGAGCTAAACGAGACGGGCGTAAGTGTGGCACAGACTACACAAGAGGATGCAAACGAGCAGGGGCTCAAAAACCTAAAAGCACTCTTTGGCGATGAGTGATTCGGAGTGCGTTCGGAAAACGGAGAACGGAAAACTGCAATTCTCAAGAATCGTCAAATTCGCAAAAAAAGCGAATTTACAAAATTCCGTTTTCTGTTTTCCGCACTTTGCACTCTGTTTTCCGTCAAAAAAACACAAAAACCTAAGGAGAAAAGTTGAAAGATACGAGATTCGAACTTAGTAAGATAGACCTGTTTAGTTCGCTTAGCGAAGAGGAGCTAGCGTTTTTAAGAGATATCTCAAACCTAAAACGTTTTGCGTGTGGCGAAATTTTGTTTTACGAAGGCGAGGAGGCGCTTTGGCTAGACCTTGTCGTCCAAGGCACGCTAAAAATTTACAAAGTCCTGCCAAATTCTCGCGAGCTCTTTTTGCACCTCGTCCAGCCATACGACTTTGTCAGCCTAGAGTCAAATTTGCTTTCACGCCCTTATGAAACCAACGGCGCTTTCATAGCCACAGACGCACAAATTTTACGCATCGATTTTGCAAAATTCAAAGAACGCCTCTTTTCAAACAGCGCATTTTTGCAGCAGCTTCTCACCAAAACCAGCCAAAAAGTCAAACTTTTTTACTCGATACTAAACGACGAATTTGCCAAAAACAGCGAGGCAAAAGTGGCAAGCTTTTTGCTAGACGACATCGGACTTTTTAACACGCTAAAAAACAAAAGCATCGCCACCATCTTAAATTTAACCCCAGAAACACTCTCACGAACCATTTCTGTTTTTAAAAAACGAAAAATCATAGAGATGAAAGGGACACGCGTAGTCGTCCTAGACGAAAACGCACTTCGCAAAATAGCAGAGTCGTAGCCACGCAAATTTACTTGCGAAATTTTTTGCCAAATCTCTCAAATGAGCGTTGTGTCTCACGCAAAAAAGTTTGTGGCAAGTGGCGAAGTCGGTAGCAAAAAAAAGCAAATTTTGGCTTTTCAAAACAAGCTTTAAAACGTTTTTCATATCTTTTTAGCTCGCTTTCTAACGCGCTAAAAACGCCCACATCTCGCCTTTTCACCTCGCCTTTAAACCGCTCAAAAGCCTCCAAAAGCTCGCTTAAATTTGGTTTTTGGCGTAGTTTGTTTTTTAGGGCATCTCTAAAAAACATTTTAGCTCAATTTCGAGAAATGTTTTTAGTGATTTTTTGTTTTAAAACGAGGAGAATACTCTAGTATTTGACGAGTTTTAGGGCAAAAAAGCGCAAAAACAGGCTCAAAAGTGAGCTATTAGCTTTTCGTTTAAATGGTTTTTAGGGATGCCCAAACGCCTTTTGGTATTGGCTCAAAAATCCCAAAATCGCCTCTTTGTAGCCACTTTTGTCTTCACAAACACGAGGCAAAAAGAGAAACGGACCACGCCCCATGTCCACGCCACAAAGCTCCAAACACTCGTCTATTTCGCTCACTTTTAGCTGCTTAAATTCGTTAATGGCTTGTTGGTAGCGGTTTTGGCTAGATTCTTTTTTTATGATAGTAACTTCGCTGCCATTTGGCGCAAAGAGCAAGTTGTGCGGCAAAGTCCCGCTCACACAGGCAAATTTAGCGCAACCCGCATAGAGAGCGAGCTGCTCATCAAAGCTAAAATTTTGCGGATGGACGACTTTGTAGCCGAGCTTTTCAAAATGCCTTTCGTAGTAAATTTCGCCAAATCCAAGGTCGCCAGATTTGTTTGTTTTTGTGCGAGAGAGGTAGATGGCTTCGTTTTTAACCGGCGTTACATCTTTTAGAATCTGTTCGTTTATCCGTTTGTAGTTTTCGTCCAGTTCAAATTTTCCATCTCGCTCTTTCCAGCCGCACTCCACGAGTGTAACACTTTTAAAACGTGTCGGCTTTTTTACGTGAACTAGCTGTTCGCTTCTAACGCCAAATTTGTCAAGTAGCCTTAAAGCCACTTTGTTTAGCGGCGTGTTGTTTATGCTCGAATATGCAAAAAGTTTGCCGTTTGCGCCGTTTTCTAGCACCCACCAAAGCCTCGACATCTCTTCTGTTATTAAGTGTCCGTAGTGTCCGTAGATGCAGCCCAAAAAGATTACATCACGCTCATCTTGCAGAATCTCGCCTTTGTAGAATTCTTTGTAGTTTTGCTCGCTTTTGTAGCAGCTGTAACTTGCCACATTTTGTCCGTTTTCGTCAAAAACGCCGTGCGGCGAAAGCCAGTCAAAATCAAAAATAACAGCGTTTTTATAAATTTGTGTTTTCATCTACATGCCCTTAAAAAATCACTTTAGGGCATCTCTAAAAACCAGT
>DCIZ01000064.1:4104-5443 GCA_002317305.1 Campylobacter sp. UBA1713 | reverse complement strand
TTGCATATTTTTGCCTTAAAATTCGTCAAATACGACAGTATTCTCCTCATTTTAAAACAAAAATTCGCAAAAAACACTCCACAAAGCGAAGCTTCCTTGAAAACAAGCGAAGCGCTCGGCGTAGCCGATGTTTCTTTAAAATCGAGCCAAACTGGTTTTTAGAGATGCCCTACAGCAACTTTGCTACCTCTTTTGCATGATACGTTATGATGAGGTCAGCGCCTGCTCGCTTAAAGCCTACCATCGTCTCCATCAAAACGCGCTCGTAGTCTATTAGCCCAAGCTTGCCCGCATTTTTTAGCATCGAGTATTCGCCACTGACGTTGTAAACACAAAGTGGCAGGCGAGAAGCGAGGCGAATTTCACGCACGACGTCCAGGTAGGCAAGTGCAGGCTTTACCATCAAAATGTCCGCACCTTGTGCCTCGTCCTCTAAACTCTCCAAAACCGCTTCACGCAAATTTGCCGGATCCATCTGGTAACTTCGCCTGTCGCCAAAGCTAGGCGCTGACTGCGCCGCATCGCGAAAAGGTCCGTAATAGCCAGATGCAAATTTGGTAGAGTAGCTCATGATGGGCAGGTTTTCAAAGCCGTTTGCATCAAGCGCTGCTCTTAAAGCTGCCACGATGCCGTCCATCATGCCGCTCGGGGCTATCATGTCAGCGCCCGCTTTTGCGTGAACAAGTGCTTGTGCGGCAGAAATTTCTAGCGTGGCGTCGTTTGCTACTGTGTTGCCTTTTAAGATTCCGCAGTGCCCGTGGTCTGTGTATTCGCAAAAACAGAGGTCGGTGATGACGACTAGCCGTTCGCCAAAGTGTGCTTTTAGCGTGCGAACTGCCCTTGCGATGAGCCCTTCGCTGTTTAGCGCGTCGCTACCGACACTATCTTTTAGGCTCGGGATTCCAAACAAAATGACAGCTTTGATGCCAAGCCTCACCACCTCTTCACACTCTTTTACTAACTCGTCGATGCTAAGCTGAAAGACGTCTGGCATAGAGGGAATTTCTCTTTTTATGTTGCTACCTTCGACTACAAAAAGCGGGTAGATGAGGTCTTTTTTTTGCACGAAATTTTCGCGAATCATGTCGCGAACGAGGCTGTTTAGTCTAACTCTTCTGAAACGTTTCATTTTTTTGTCCTTTTTAAATTTGGTTTTGCGGAGGGCGGAGGGCGTTCGGAAAACGGAGTGCGTTCGGAAAACAGAAGGCGGAGGGCGGAATTTGCGATTCTTAAAAAAAGCTAAAACAGACCGCCGTCATTCTGAGGGAGGCGAAGCCGACCGAAGAATCCCCTGAAATTTGATTTAGTAGAATCGTCAAATTCACAAAAAAGCAAATTT
>DCIZ01000064.1:0-4085 GCA_002317305.1 Campylobacter sp. UBA1713 | reverse complement strand
AAATTCCGTTTTCTGTTTTCCGCTTTCCGTATGTAAAAAGCTAACGCTTTTTTGTTTGTCCCGCCGCCGTTTTTATTTTCGCTTTCAGCTCAAATAAAAACGGCGGCGAGACGGGCGGGCGGGGGACAGCGCCCCTGCGACCCCATTCGGAAAATGGAGGGCGGAATTTGCGATTCTTAAAAAAGCAAAAATCAACGCCGTCATTCTGAGCGAAGCGAAGAATCCCCTGCCTGGCGAGTGCGTAAAAAGTCAAATTTGCTTTTTCGTAAATTTAAAGATTCTACTAAATCAAATTTCAGGGGATTCTTCGGTCGCTTCTCCCTTGTGAATGACGGCGTTGCACAACCTTTTTTCGCATTTTACTAAATTTACATTTTGTTAAAAATAACTAAATTTCACCTCTCAGCTACGCCAAAAATTTTCTCTATCGCACTTTTTGCCTCCGCTGTCGTCTTGCAGTTGTAGTCGCCGTTTGTTTCAGCACGTCCCCAGTTTACATTTACATAAGGCATTTTTGCATTTACCGCCGCTAGAAAGTCCTTTGCCGAGTCGCCCAAAAAAACCGCCTCACAACCTAGCTTTCGCTCCACCAAAAATAGCATGTCAGGTGCGGGCTTTAGCTCCACGCCCTCACTCTCGCCCACTACCAGATCAAAAGCGTCCAGCACACCACAACGCTCCAGCACGCGCACGGCTGTGTGTTGCGGCGCGTTTGTCGCCAGTGCCACCAGCCAGCCGCGGCTTTTTGCCCACGCTACTAGCTCCATCGCCTCGTCAAAAGGGCGTGCAAAAAGGTCGTAGTTTTTGGCAAATTCGTCCTCAAAAACAAAACGCATGTTTTTTGTGCTACTTTCGATGCCGTAAAATTCATAAACGGCGTTTTTTTTAGGGTCGTTTATGATGTCTAGAATCTCGCCTTCGCCCAAAGCTTCACGCCCAAAAACACCCGCCCGAATGTTGTTTATGGTAGTCGTGATGGCTTTGCTGCTGTCTATCAAAGTGGCATCCATGTCAAAGATCAAACACTTCATTTTTTGCCTCCTTCTACTAGCTTTTCTAATATAAATTTTTCTAACTCGCCACGTGGAATCTCCTCTTTTAGCGCAACGCCGTAAACTTCTTCCAATCGTGTGCTAAATTTCTCGTAGGGAAAGTAGGGAAAGTGAATTTGCCACGCCTCTTTTATGAGAGTGGCGGTTTTTGCCTTTCTCACTTGCCACTTAAAGAGGTCAAAGCCTGCAAATACGCCAGCGGTGATGAGCATGGTCGCCACGATGGAGACGTGAGCGTCGATCTTCTCTAAAAACTGATGCAACACAGCAAGCCCCACAAAAAGCACGACAAACGAGAGCGCGGCGTAGATGGCATACAAGCGAAAGTAGCGAAATTTGAAATTTAGCTTTGCGCCGTCTACAAGCATGCCTTCGTTAAAAAGTGCGTTTGCCTCCAGCAAGTCGCGAAACAAAACGGGGCGTTTTGACGTGGCAAAGAGGTAGTTTAGCAAAAAATTTTTCATTTTACAAACCTACCTAAGAGACTCTTTTGCGTAGTTCATCAGTCCGCCCGCTTGAGTTAGGCGCATCATAAATGGCGGAATGGGGGTGAATTTGTAGCTTTTTTGTGTAGTGTGGTTGAAAAATTCGCCTTTTTCAAATTTGACTTCTACCTCGTCGCCTTCGTTTATCTCATCTACCTGCGGGCACTCTAGAATCAAAAGTCCCATGTTAAAGCTGTTTCGGTAAAAGATGCGCGCAAAGCTTTTTGCTATTACGACACTAATGCCGGCGGCTTTTAGCGCTAGCGGTGCGTGCTCGCGGCTACTGCCACAGCCAAAATTTTCGCCTGCAACGATGATGTCGCCTTTTGAAATTTTTGTGCTAAAATCTTTGTCTGCGTCCTCCATGATGTGCTTTGCGAGAATCTTTTCGTCGCTTGTGTTTAGGTAGCGTGCGGCGATGATGATGTCGGTGTCGATGTTGTCTTTAAATTTCCAAACTTTTGCCATTTTTTACTCCGTTTGTGTAAGATATGTTAAGATTCTAGCCAAAATTTGCTTAAAGTTGCTTTTTTGGCACTGAAAATTCAATTTATTTGTGGTATAATTTCAAAATACGGAGAACGGAAATTTGCGATTTTTGAAAAAAGCAAAAATAAACGCCAGAATCTCCTGCCTTTTGAGCAAGTAGAATCGTAAAATTCACAAAAAAGCGAATTTTACAAATTCCGTTTCCTGTTTTCTGCATTCCGTTTTCCGAAGAAAACGGCGGCGGGACGAGCGACGGGGGCTAAAGCCCCTGCGACCCCATTTTAAAATACGGAAAACGGAAATTTTTGGTTACACTAAATTTACAAAAGTAAAAAATTTTTTTAAGGAAACATATGAAACGAGTTTTGATCATAGGACGTCCAAATGTCGGCAAAAGCTCTCTTTTTAACCGCATGATAGGGAGGCGAAAAGCCATCACAAGCGAAGTTAGCGGCACGACAAGAGATGTAAACTACGCCACTGCTGAGCTTTATGGACGCACGTTTGTGCTTATTGACAGTGGCGGACTAGACGAGCGAGATGAGCTTTTTAGAAATGTCAAAAAACGCACACTTCAAGAGGCACAAGAGGCGGACATTTTGCTATTTATGGTCGATGGAAAGATGATGCCAGACGAGGAGGACAGAAAGCTTTTTTACTCGCTTTTGGGGCTAAAAAAACCGACCGCTTTGCTAGTAAACAAAGTAGACGGCAAAAGAGACGAGGAGCGGAGTTTTGAATTTCTCTCTTTTGGTGCAAAAAGCAAATTTAACATATCTGTTACACACAACGATGGTTTTGACGAGCTTTACGAGTGGCTTTGCGAGCTCTTGCCGCTAGATGCCGTAAAACCAGACGAAAGCGAGGAGCTAGACGACTTGCTGGGCGGTTTTGACGAAGAAGGCGAGGCGGTGAGTGAGGCGGAGGCTTTGCGTGAAGATTTTGAGAATCGTGCCATTCGTGTCGGCATCATTGGGCGTGTAAATGTGGGCAAGTCGAGTTTGCTAAACGCACTTACGGGCGAGAACAGAAGTGTGGTGAGTAGCGTGGCAGGCACGACCATAGACCCAGTGGACGAGAGGGCTTTTGCGGAGGGGCGTGAGTTTTGTTTTGTAGATACGGCAGGCATCAGAAAGCGTGGAAAGATAGAAGGCATCGAGCGTTATGCGCTCATGCGGACGGAGAAAATTTTAGAGGAGAGTGATGTGGCGCTTTTGGTGCTAGACGCTAGCGAGCCGTTTAACGAGCTAGACGAGCGCATCGGCGGACTGGCGGCGAAGTTTGAACTAGGTGTGGTCATCGTCCTAAACAAGTGGGACTTGGAGCACGAGGAATTTGACAAGGCGGTGCGTGAGATTCGCGACCGGTTTAAATTTTTAGCCTACGCGCCTGTGGTGAGTGTGAGTGCGACTGGCGGCAAGCGAGTGGGCAAGATATTTTCTTTGGTAAAAGAGGTCTATGAAAACTATACGCAACGTTTGCAAACTTCGCGGGTAAATGAGGTTTTAGCCGAAGCGGTAAAGACGCACCCCATTCCTAGCGATCATGGCAAAAGAGTGCGAATTTACTACGGCGTGCAGTTTGGCTTTGCGCCGCCAAAGATAGCACTGGTGATGAATAAGCCTAATTCTTTGCACTTTAGCTATAAGCGGTATTTGGCAAACAAATTTCGTGAGGCGTTTGAGTTGAGCGGGTCGCCTGTTTTGTTTTTTCCGAGAAAACGCGGTGGAAAAGGTGGCGAGGAGAGTGGCGAGGAGTGATTCGGGGGCTTTGGGTGCGTTCAGAATGCGGAGTGCGGATTTTGCAATTCTACATAATCGACAAATTCACGAAAAGCGAATTTCGCAAAATTCCGTTTTCTGTTTTCCGCATTCTGCTTTCCGTTACCGCCGTCATTTGTAAGGGAGCGAAAGCGACCGAAGAATCCCCCGCCTTTTGAGCGAGTAGAATCGTCAAATTCACGAAAAGCGAATTTACAAAATTCCGTTTTCTGTTTTATGAATTCTGCTTTCCGTTACCGCCGTCATTCGTAAAGGAGCGAAAGCGACCGAAGAATCCC
>DCIZ01000113.1 GCA_002317305.1 Campylobacter sp. UBA1713 | reverse complement strand
GGTAACGGAAAACGGAAAACAGAATGCAGAAAACAGAATTTGCAAAAATTCGTTTTTGTATAACCGCAAATTTTCGCATTCCGCACTCAGTTTTCCGTTTTCTGAACTCCGTTTTCCGAACGCACTCCGCACTCTGAACCTACACAAACCGCTCCAAAATCTCGTTAAACCTCTTGCTCGGGCGCATAACCGCCTCCGCACTCGCCATAGAAAAGCGGTAGTAGCCGTCCAAAACACAGCTGCCACTAGCCTTAAACGCCGCAAATTCGTCCAAAATAGTCCGCTCGTTTTCACGCAACTCGCCCGCCAAAGCCACAAAACGCTCATCACTCACAGAGAGTGCCTCCGCGACAAATTTGGCAAAAAAGAAGTGTGAAACACGTGTGTCAAATTCGCCCACTTCCATCTTTGGCGAATGCCCTCCTTTTAGGTAGCGCTCCACCGCCGCATCTAGTGC
The DNA here is from genome assembly GCA_002317305.1 of Campylobacter sp. UBA1713. GTDB lineage: Bacteria > Campylobacterota > Campylobacteria > Campylobacterales > Campylobacteraceae > Campylobacter. Next base: position 4,348 of record DCIZ01000113.1, on the reverse strand, counting down.
CAGCGCCAGCCCACGCTCGCCCGCCGCCTCCACACTCGCCGTTAGCGCCATAAACTCGCCCAAGCTATCCCACGCGAAGTGATTTTTGCGAAGTAGCATGTCTAGCAAAAGTGGCGCCGTGCCGCCCGCACCCGTCTCAAAAAGCCCGCCACCACGCAAAAGCGGCACGATGGAGAGCATCTTTGAGCTCGTGCCGACTTCTAGAATCGGGAAAAGGTCTGTTAGGTAGTCGCGCAAAATGTTGCCCGTTACACTCACCACGTCCTCGCCACGCCGAATGGTCGCCATGCTCTCTTTAACCGCACTTTCGTAGTCTAGAATCTCGGCGTTTGGCAGCACCTCACGCACCGCGTTAGCCAAATTTAAGTCATGCGCCCTAGTCTGGTCCAGCCAAAAAATGGCACGCTTGCCACTCTCGTTTGCGCGTTTTTGTGCCAAATGTATCCAGTTGCTAACCGCCTCTTTTGTCGCCACAAAACCGCGAAAAATGTCCCCTTTTTTGACCGCAAAACGCAACTCCTGTGAAACATCTGAAACGAAACGCACCACAAATTCGCCATCTTCGCTCGCCACAAAACTCTTGTCGTGGCTGCCGTATTCTTCGGCTTGTTGTGCCATGAGTCCTACATTTTCCACACTTCCGCAGTCGCTTTTTAGCGCACCAAAATGCTTTATGTCTGCCAAAGCACTCGCATAAACTCGCGCATAACTCCTGTCTGGAATGACGACCAAAGTATCTTGCCACCCCACTTCGCCCCACGCTTTTCCGCCGTTTTTTAGCACCAAAGGCACGCTGGCGTCTATTATGAAGTGGTTTGGCGCGTCCAAACAGCTCACGCCATCTTTTACCATGCAAAGTTTCACGGCGTTTTCAAAGGCGTTTTCAAATTTAAGTTCAGCGTTTTTTCGCACTTCGTCTAGCCCGCCACTCTCGCCTTTTATCTGCTCGCTTGGCACGCCTGCATCTTCGCAGTAGCCACGCACGAATCGCCCAAAAATGAGCGGGTCGGAGTTTTTCATCATGGTTGATTTTAGATGCACGCCAAAGAGTAAATTTTCGTTTTTGGCTTTTTTTAGGCTTTGCTTTACAAAATCATCAAGCGCGTTTAGGCTCATAAAAGTCGCACTCACTATGTCGCCTTTTTTGACGGCAAAAGTTTTCAGTCGCTCGCCGTTAAAGCAAATTTCTACCTCCGAGTCGCTCACTGCTACGAAAGATTTTTCGTTTTCGTAAAAGTCGCCGCTACTCATGGAAAAGACTGCCGTTTTGCTGTTTTTGTCAAATTCCAAATTTGCACTTGGGCTTAACGCCGCTTCGTTTTTTACACTTTTTGGACACCTTCGAAGTGAATTTCCTTCTCGAATCACCGGATTTACCGCACTTCCCAAAACCGCTTTGTAACGCTCTTTTGCACTCTCAAACGGCGGCAAGTCAAAAGCCGCAAGCTCGCCCAAAGCGGCGTTTAGCTGGGTTTGAGTGGCTGAAATGTTTGGTAGTTTTACCAAATTTGCATCTGGCGTTAAGACTAGGCTAGAAAGCGTTTTTAGAGTGTCTGGTGCTTTGCCAAAAGCAGCGAGAATTCTGCTGGCAAGCGAGATGTCCACAGGCACAAGGTCTATGTCGAATTTTGACAAAAATTTTTGCAAAATGGGCAGTAAACTCACGCTAGCAAGTGCGGGCGACTCGTCTGTGAGTGTGTAGTAAATTTTTTTCATGCGCGCCTCCTACTCGTCGTAGTCGTAAAATTCATCGCCGCTGTCGTCATCGTCAAAGCTGTAGTCGTTGTCATCGTAAAGCGAATTTCTCGAATTTCTTGGGCTGTAAAGCTCGTCAAATGCTAGCTCGTCCTCGCCACCTTCGTCAAAATTTTCGTCAAACTCGTCTAGCTCGTCAAAATCTTTTTCAAATGCCATTTTTTACTCCTTGTTTTTAAATTTATGAAAATTCGAATTTTGGTAAAAAGCTAACGCTTTTTTTAGTCCCTCGCCACGTTTCTTTTCGCTTTCGTCTCAAAGAAACGTGGCGAGGGACGGGCGGACGGGGGCTACCGCCCCTGCGACCCCGTTCGGAAAACGGAAAACGGAGTGCGGAAAACAGAAAACGGAATTTTGTAAATTCGCTTTTTCTAAAATTTAAAGATTCTACTCTGCAATCTGCATTCCGCAATCCGAACGCACTCCAAAATCACTTCTCTGTCGTCCCTTCCACATATGCTTTTAGCGGTCTGCCTATCTTTGGGTGTTTTAGTTTTTTAATAGCCGAGCTCTCTATCTGCCTTACACGCTCTCTTGTTACGCCCAAAGCCTCGCCTATCTCCTCAAGCGTCCTGTCGCTCTCGTCGTCCATGAGCCCAAAACGCATCTGAATCACCGTCCTCTCTCTGTCGCTTAACTGGTCTAGCACTATGTTTATCTGCTCTCGTAAGTCATCTTTTAGAATCATCTCCACTGGGCTCGGGCTGTTTTTGTCCTCGACAAAGTCGCCATATTTGCCATCGTCATCGCTACCGACTGGTGCCTCTAAACTGATGGGCTCTTTTGTTATCTTTATGACTTGTTTCACCTTGTCAATGCTCATGTTTAGCTCTTTTGAAAGGCTCAAAATGTCCGCCTCTTTGCCCGTCTCTTGCATGTATCTTCTGTTTACTTTGCTTATCTTGTTTATGGTTTCTATCATGTGAATCGGGATGCGAATCGTGCGGGCTTGGTCGGCGATGGCACGGCTAATGGCTTGGCGAATCCACCACGTGGCATATGTAGAAAATTTGTAACCTTTGGCGTATTCAAATTTGTCTACGGCTTTCATGAGCCCTATGTTTCCCTCTTGGATGAGATCCAAAAACGCAAGCCCACGATTCGTGTAGCGTTTTGCTATGCTAACGACCAAACGCAAATTTGCCCTCGCCATGCGACTTTTAGCCGTGTCTGCTATCTCCTTGCCTCGTTTTATCTGTTTTAAGACGCACTTTAGCTCATCAGGGTTTAGGTTAAAGCCCGTTTTGCTAGCCTCTTTTGTCATGAAAAGCTTTTTTATCTCGACATATTTTGAGACCATTTTTATCTCTGGCACGCGCGCAACTATCTCCTCTTTACTGAGTTTTAAGATATCTTTTAGAATCGCCGCGTGATTCTTTTTAAGGTCATCGCTAAAAAGCGGAAGTCTATACTCCAGTCGTTTTAGCTCTTTTGCAAATTCGTCATCGCTTTTTAGCGAATTTTCTACCGAACGGACTATCTCGTTTATGAGCTTGCTTGTAGGTCCTAAGTCCAAAAGTCTATCTTTTAAAACTTTCTTTTTAAACATCAAGATGATTTTAGATTCTAGCTTCACCTCGTTTTCGACTATTACGTTTTGTTTTGACGAGATTCTCTGCCACTCTTTTTTAGCGCGCTCAAGTGCGTTAAACGCCTCCAAAATAGTCTCTGCGCGTTTGTCTAGTTCAGCGCTTTTTGTCTCCTCTTCGCCGTCAAATTCATCTCCATCGTCAGCCTCATCTGCTTGCGGCGTAACGCCAAATTTGTCCTCATCGTCAAAGCTACGGAAAAGCTCTTTTACCCGCCTCTCTCTGTTCATCAAAGGAACTTTGTAGTGCAAGATGAAGTCTATCAAAAACGGCACAGAACAAAATGCGTCTATGATGATATCTTGACCGAGCTCTATAGACTTTGAAATTTCGACCTCTTCTTCTTGTGAAAGCAAAGCCACTGCGCCCATCTCACGCAAATACATTCGCACAGGGCTGTCAGACCTCGACCACTCCAAAAGCTCGCTGTCAGCGCCACTCATGTCAAAGTCATCACCAGCGACATCATCGCCCTCCTCGCCCATCTCCTCGCCACAAAACTCCTCCACCTGTTCGCTTAGCGTGCTAGCTACTGGATGGACTATCTCGCGTTTTATGGTGCTAGCTTCAAGCGATGTGAGAAGTTTTACATCGTTTGCTTCTGCTAGTGCTAACACCTTTTTCAAAAGTGCTGCTGTAGGCTGCGTGTTAAAGTAGCGAACTAGCTTTTCAAGCGTTACAAAACCGCCTTTGTTTTCTTCAAAAAGCGAACTGATGGAATTTAGTGTATCGTTAGCTTTTGCCATGCTAAAAGCTCCTTAATGTGAAGTTGAAAAATCCACAATTTTAGCTAAAAAATAATTAAAAGTCAAATTTAAGCACAATTTTGGTAGAATCCGCCAAAATAATTACATTTCGCATTATGGGCATCTCTAAAAACTAGTTTGGCTCGATTTTAAAGAAACATCGGCTACGCCGAGCGCTTCGCTTGTTTTACAGGGACTTCGTTTCGAGGAACTTCGTTTCGAGGAACTTCGTTTCGAGGAACTTCGTTTCGAGGAACG
>DCIZ01000085.1 GCA_002317305.1 Campylobacter sp. UBA1713 | reverse complement strand
TGTAGTTTGAATGTTGTAGGTTTAGGTTTTTGGTTTTTTAGTTTAGGTTTAAGCGGTTTATGTGGTTTAAATTTGAAAGTTTAAATTTATGGTTTTGTTTAAATTTAAATTTGTTAATGTTTTAAATTAAAATCTTTTGATATAGAGTTTTTTAAAACTTTTTCTTTTTTAAATGTTTTTGAAATGGGTCTATAGCTCAGCTGGTTAGAGTGCACCCCTGATAAGGGTGAGGTCACAAGTTCAAGTCTTGTTAGACCCACCATTTCTTTTTTTTGCTTTTTTAATTTTTCTTGTTTTATTATTTTTTAGTTTTTATTTTTTTTCATTCTGTTCTATCTGTTTTTTGTTATTGTTTTATTTTTTAAGCCTAAATTTATATATTATTTGCTAAAATAAAATTTGTTTTCATATCGCTTGTTTGGGCGTATTGTAAACTATGTTTAAGCAAATTTAAAGGCGTCAGAAAAGAGCATTTTCTTTTGCATCTAAAAGAGTGTGAATTTTTGGTTCAATCACAAAGAAAATTTGTATAAAACGCTGTTAAAACTGGTGATGGAGCTCGCTAAATTTGATTTTTAAAGGATAGATTATGGCATCTAATAAAGTGCAATATTTTATAGATTATGCAAAACCAGATGAAAATGGATATTCGGCAGAGAAATCTTTGACTAGTGATGATTGTCCGTCAAGCATTCATGCATCTGACAATAGTAATGGAAACGAATGGTCAGGCGAAGGAAAGGGCAGATTGGGTGAAAAATATTATCTTATAAAAAGATATGCAAATGGAGCCACCATCGACACAAAAGAGCAAAAACAAAAAGATTATAAACGTAGTTTTGGGCAACTTGTTGCTATACAATTAAATGGATTAAAAATAAATAATAAAGCTTAAGTTATGCAAATTTAGTTTTTAAATTTAATTAAGGAGAATAATATGGATAGTATTGCAGAAAAGTTTGTTGAATACGCACAAACAGATAGTGACGGTTATTCTGATGATATTAAGATTGAAACTTTTTATAAAGATCAATCTATTGATATTGGGTCTTGTACCAATGGACATGCTTGGTCGGCAGATAGGGGTAAGGGGCTTGGATCTGAATATTATTTGATTAAAACATATGAACGAGGCGTAATTAAAACAAGAGAACAAAGGCAAGGGGATAATAACGCTAGTGGTTTGGGCAGTCTTATATCTATAAAACTAGATGGATTAAAAAAAAAGGATAAAACTTGAACTACATAGGTTCAAAAAAATCGCTTTTGGATTTTTTGCAAGAGAAAATTATGGCAAAAAATCCAAATTTGCAAGATAAAGTTTTTTGCGATCTTTTTGCTGGGACTAGTGCAGTAGGAAGACACTTTAAAAAACAAACGAAAAAAATTATTGCAAATGATCAAGAGTTTTATAGTTTTGTTTTAGCTCAAAACTATATCGTAAATTCTTTCGACTTATCGGAGTTGTCAAGTCTTTTTGATGAGCTAAATGACGAGCGTTTAACACCGTTGGTTAGCGGTAAGATTTGTCAATTTTACTCGCCAAGCGGAACTGAAAATAGACGTTATTTTACTGAGTTTAATGCACAAAAGATAGATGCGATTCGTATGAAAATTAAAAAACTAAAAGATGAAGAAAAATTAAATTTGCATCAGTATTATTTTATTCTTGCTTCTCTTTTGGAGAGTGCTGACAGAGTAGCAAATACAGCAAGTGTATATGCTTCATTTTTGAAAAATTTTAAAAAGACTGCTACAAACAAATTTATTTTGGAGCCAGCTAAATTTGAGATTTCACAATGCAAACATGAAGTTTTTCAGAAAAATGCAAATGAGCTGATTACTAACATTCAAGGTGATATATTGTATATTGACCCGCCATATAATAATAGACAATATGGTTCAAATTATCATGTTCTCAATACAATAGCACTTTACGATGATTTTACTCCGAGAGGTAAAACTGGACTTAGAGAGTATAATTCATCTCTTTGGTGCAGCAAGAAACATGTTGCTGATGAGCTAGAGTATTTGATAGATAAGGCTGATTTTGCACAGATTTTTTTAAGTTATAATGATGATGGTATTTTGTCTCAAGAAAAAATTAAAAAAATCATGGAAAAATTCGGTAAATATGAAATTTTTAGCACTCCACACAGGCGTTTTAAAGCCGATTCAAATCGAAAATGTAAAGAGGCAAATACTACTGAATTTTTACACTTTTTGCAGAAAAATTAGGTTTATAATGAGTGAACATGCCGGCGTTAGGCGATGTTTCTACTGCTTCACTCATTTGGAAATAAAAAAGGCTCAAGAGACTTTAAGCAAAATTTAAATGCTTTTAAAGTATGATTCTACCTATGAAAAATAAGTATATCATTCGCTGCCGAATTTCGTAAGAAGAAATTTAGGGAATTTTTACGGTATTTTTGTCTTGATATCGAGGCGGTAAAAATCGCTGAAATTTGCAAAATTTCACAAAAAACTGCAAATAAATTTTGTAAGCAACTTCGAATTTTGATGGCTTGCGAATGCGAAAAATCTCAAAGCTCATTGGCGAAATCAAGATAGACGAAAGCTTTTTCGGAGCCGGGCGTGTGCGTGACAAACGCGGTCGTGGAGCTGGCAAAAAGACGATAGTTTTTCAAGGAACGCCGCTTCGCTCTGTTTGGCATGTTAAAACGGGACGGAAACATTTATACGCAAGTCGTAAAAAACTGCTCATCAAACGAAGTTCCTCGAAAGGAGCTAATGCCTATTATTTCGGCGTTTAGCGATGTTGAAGGCTCTGTTTATCAGAGCGATTCTTGGAAAGCTTACGATGGGCTTGTGGACTACGGCGCACTGGCTCATCACAGGGTAAAACACAGCAAAAATGAGTTCGCAAATGGGCGAAATCACATCAACGGCATTGAGAACTTTTGGGCGTATTGCAAACTACGTTTAAGCAAATTTAAAGGCATCAGAAAAGAGCATTTTCTGCTTCATCTGAAAGAGTGTGAATTTAGATTCAATCACAAAGAAAATTTGTATAAAACGCTGTTAAAACTGGTGAGAGAGAACCCGCTTAAAGTCTCTTGAGCCTAGAATTTTTTCATGTTTTTTCCTTTTGATTTATTTACATAAATTTTTGGCATTGTAAAATAAGCTATGTAAATCCAGCTTATTGTTCTGACAAATATGCGAATTATACTAATATTTTTCTAAAATATAGCTAAAGGGCATCTCTAAAAACTATTTAACTAAATTTGAATGGCTTGCTTTTTTTGTTTGTTTCTTTAAAATCGAGCAAAATTAGTTTTTAGAGATGCCATTAAAAACTCTCATCATTTAAGCAAAATTTCAGGTTTTTTAGATATAATTCACGCACTTTTTAAGTTTTGTGGTTTTGGTTCGGTAGCTCAGTCGGTAGAGCAGAAGACTGAAAATCTTCGTGTCGGCAGTTCGATTCTGCCCCAAACCACCATTCGTTTTTTCTTTTCTTTTTACAAATCGTTTTTATCTTTTTTATCTTTTTTTTGTAACAATGGCGATTTGCGTTTTTTGTATTTTATATCTTATATTTTGTTTTTAGTTTTTTTTTGCGAGAGTTTTGTTGCTAAATTTTTGACACAAACCAAATTTGACAACTAAATTCAAAATTTAAACCAAATTCAAACCAACTTTTAGTAAAATATAAGGCAAATTCAAAAACAAGGAGATTCATGAGACACTTTTTGACGCTAAACGACTTGACAAAAGAGGAAATTTTTGAGATTCTAGACCTCTCAAAAAAGATAAAAAAAGAGGCAAAAGCACGCGACTTTAAACCATACCTAAAAGATAAAACGCTCGCGATGATCTTCGAAAAAAGCTCGACACGCACGCGCGTTAGCTTTGAAGTAGGCATCGCACAGCTGGGCGGGCGTGGGCTTTTTTTAAGTAGCAAAGAGATTCAGCTCGGGCGTGGCGAGCCTGTCAAAGACACGGCGCGCGTGCTTGGGCGGATGACCGACATCATAATGGCGCGCGTTTTTCGCCAAAGCGACCTAGAAGAGCTGGCGCGTTTTAGTGGTGTGCCTGTCATAAACGGGCTTAGCGACGACTTTCACCCCGTTCAGCTCATGGCGGACTTGCTCACATTAAGCGAGCACGGCGTAAATTTGGAAACGATGAAAGTTGCCTACATAGGCGACCCAAATAACATGAGCAACTCGTGGATGATGGCGGCGTCAAAACTGGGCTTTTCGCTTGACATCGCCATCCCAAAAGGCTACCACGTGGCGGAGTTTGTAAGGCAAAGAGCGGAGGCAAACAGCGAGAAAAGTGGCGCAAAAATTCGCATCTTAAACGACCCAAAAGTCGCCGTTTCTGGCGCTGACTGCGTAACGACAGACACGTGGATCTCGATGGGACAAGAGGAGCAAAAGGAGCAAAAACTGCGCGATTTTGGCGGTTTTTGTGTAGATTCAGACCTGATGGCTTTGGCAAAACCGGGTGCTTGCTTTTTGCACTGCCTGCCTGCTTACAGAGGCTACGAGGTGAGCGAGGAGGTTTTTGAGGCGCATGCTGGCGAGATCTTTGACGAGGCAGAGAACAGGCTACACGCACAAAAAGGCGTGATGGTGTGGGTTTGTGCGGAGTGAAATGGCGGTTTGTTTTTAGATTCTCGCTAATTTTTTTTAAAATACGAAACGCAAGTGCAACGCCGTCATTTGCAAGGGAGGTAGCCGACTGAAGAATCCCCCGCCTGGCAAGGGGAGGAGAATCTACAAATTCACGAAAAAGCGAATTTACAAAATTCCGTTTTCCGTTTTCCGCATTCTGTTTTCTGAATGCAGGGGCGAAGCCCCCGCTCGCCCGTCCCGCCGCCGTTTTTCTTTGAGATTTATCGAAAAGAAAAACGGCGGCGGGACTAAAAAAAGCGTTAGCTTTTCATACGGAAAACAGAGTGCGGAAAACAGAAAACAGGATTTCGTAAATTTGCTTTTGCGTTAATTTTAAAGATTCTACTCGCTCAAAAGTCAGGGGATTCTTCGGTCGGTAACAGACAACGGAATGAGGAATGTGCGATTATCAAAAAAGCAAAAACCAACGCCGTCATTCTGAGGGAGGCGAAAGCCGACCGAAGAATCCCCCGCCTGGCGATGGCGGAAAAAGTCAAATTTACTTTTTCGTGAATTTGTAGATTCTACTAGCTCAAAAGTCAGGGGATTCTTCGGGTCGCTTCGCAACCCTTACGAATGACGGCGTTTGTTTGGGTTTTTTTTGACGTTTGTCAAATTTGCATAAAATGCGAAAAACTTCAAACAAAACGCTCTCAGAATGACGGCGGTAACAGAAAACAGAGAACAGAATTTCGTAAATTCGCTTTTTCGTGAATTTGTAGATTCTACTTCACATACAACGCAAAAAAACAAAAACAAAAAAAAGGAAAAACACAATGAAAAAATGCATACTTGTCATAACAGATGGCATCGGCATAAACACAAAAAACACACCGAACGCCTTTAACACCGCACGCAAACCGACTTACGAGTGGCTCTACAAAAACGCCCTCACAGGCACTCTCAAAACCAGCGGGCTAGCCGTAGGACTTCCAGAAGGGCAGATGGGCAACAGTGAAGTAGGGCACATGACCATAGGCAGCGGACGCATCATCTACCAAAACCTCGTCAAAATAGACCGCGCAGTGGCAGACGGCACGCTCGCCTCAAACCCCGCCATCTCAAATTTACTCGCACGCGTAAAGCGACTTCACGTCATAGGGCTTTACAGCGATGGCGGCGTGCACTCGCATCTGTCGCACTTTGATGCGGTTTGTGAAGCGGGCGAAAAGGCGGGCGTGGAGGTTTTTGCGCATGCTGTTACAGACGGGCGAGACGTGAGCCCAAAGTCGGCGCTAAATTTCATCTCATCGCTCGAAAAAAAACACAAAATCGCCACAGTGAGCGGACGTTTTTGGGCGATGGACAGAGACAAAAGGTGGGAGCGTGTGGAAAAAGCCTACAAAACCATCGCTCAAAACGCAAATTTACGTAGCGAAAAACCGAGCGACTACATAAAAGCGTGTTACGAAAAGGGCGAATTTGACGAATTTGTAGAACCAGCGAGTTTTTGCGAATTTGGCGGCATAAGAGCTAGTGATGGCATCGTTTTTGTAAATTTCAGAAACGACAGGGCGCGTGAAATTTGTGCGGCTTTGGCGGTGAAAGAGTTTTGCGAATTTGCCCGTGAAACGGTGTGTGAAAACCTCGTTACGATGACAAAATATGACGACAAATTCACCTTTCCAGTCGCTTTTGTGAGCGAAGATTTAGCTGACACTTTAAGCGACGTTATAGCGCGCTCAGGCGGGCGGCAGTTTCACACAGCAGAGACGGAAAAATACGCGCACGTAACGTTCTTTTTTAACGGCGGACGAGAGGAAGCGGTGGAGAACGAGACACGGCTTTTGGTGCCGAGCCCGAAGGTGGCGACTTATGACCTAGCGCCAGAGATGAGTGCGGCGGCGGTGGCTGACGGCGTGGTAAAGGCGTTGCAGGCGGGTTATGAATTTGTGGTGGTGAATTTTGCCAACGGCGACATGGTGGGACACACGGGCAACTTTGAGGCGGCGGTAAAAGCGGTCGAGGCAGTCGATGCGGCGCTTGGGCGTGTGGTGGCGGCTGCTCGTGAAAACGGCTACGCTTACATGCAGATAAGCGACCACGGAAACTGCGAGGAGATGGCGGATGAGGAGGGCAATGTGCTGACGAATCACACCACTTATGACGTGCCTGTTTTTGTGCTGGCAGATGGCGTAAGCGGGCTAAAAGAGGGCGGGCTGGCAAATGTGGCGGCGAGTGTTTTGGAGCTGATGGGCGTGGAGGTGCCGGAGGTGATGGAGCGGTCTATTTTTTAGGCGGTTTGCGGGCGGTTTGGTTGGTTTTTTAAATTTGAGAATTTATCATTGCAAATGTTGCGAATTTTGAGAATCTGCAAACAAAACGCCGTCATTCTGAGCGCTAGCGAAGAATCTCCCGCCTTTTGAGCGAGTAGAATCGTTAAATTCAAGAAAAAGCAAATCTACGAAATTCTGCTTTCTGTTTTCCGCATTCTGCTTTCCGTTACCGCCGTCATTCTGAGCGCTAGCGAAGAATCCCCCGCCTTTTTAGCGAGGAGAATCTTTAAATTCACAAAAAGTAAATTTGTAGATTCTATTTGCTAAAATTTCAGGGGATTCTTCGGTCGCCTAACGGCTTCCTCAGAATGACGGCGTTGCATGACTTTTTTTGCATTTTACGAAAATTTGGCACAAATTAAAAAAAGCCCAAACCAACGCCGTCATTCTGAGCGCTAGCGAAGAATCCCCTGCCTAGCGAGGGTGTGAAAAAGTCAAATTCAAGAAAAAGCGAATTTGGCTTTTTACCCGTTTAAAAAGCGTGGATTCTTCGCAACGCTAACGCAACGTAATGACGGCATTAGTTTTGACGTTTTTATAAAAGAAAAATAGAATTTGTTTAATGAACATTTACCTTTAAATAGTATAATTAAAAGAATTGATAAAAAGGATTATAATATGAAAAAAAACATGCTTATAGAGATGATAAACCTCCAAGAGAGGCTAAACGATGAGACAAACGGCAAAGAGTGGCGGAGTGGTTTTGCTAAAAACGGCAAGCTCATAAACTGGCGGCGTTGCATCTACATGGAGTGCGCTGAGCTTATGGACTCGTTTGCGTGGAAACACTGGAAAAACGTCAGCGCACCGACAGATAAAGCAAACGCAAAGATGGAGATAGTCGACATTTGGCACTTTGTGATGAGCATGGGGCTCGAGCGTTACAGTGCGGAGGAGCTGGCGCAAAACATCATAAACACGCTTGGTTTTAAGGAGTTTTGCGAGGAGGTTTTTGACCTAAACAGCTACAACATTTACGAGGTTTTGAGCGAAGTCGAGACGCTCATCCACAGGACGAGTGCGCTTTCTTGTGGCTTTGGCGAGCTGCTTTACCACTACTTTCGCCTTGCGTTAAAGTGCGAGGTAAATTTGTTTGAGCTTTACCGCATCTACATAGGCAAAAACGTGCTAAACAAATTTCGCCAAGACAACGGCTACCAAAGTGGCACTTATGTTAAAATTTGGAACGGCGTGGAGGACAACGAAGTGCTAAACGGCATTTTGTCGCGTGGCGTGATGGGTTTTGAGGAGATATATAAAGCGCTTGAAGAGGCTTATGTTCAGATTGCAGAATGCGGAATGCGGAGTGCGGAGTGAGTGCGGAGTGTGTAGTGTGGAGTGTGGAGTGAGTGCGGAAAACGGAAATTTGTGAGCGGAGCGATTTATGGGGTTGCAGGGGCGAAAGCCCCCGTTCGCCTGTTCAGTCGCCGTTTTTCTTTGAGATTTATCGAAAA
>DCIZ01000086.1:19448-30189 GCA_002317305.1 Campylobacter sp. UBA1713 | reverse complement strand
TTTCAGGGGATTCTTCGGTCGCCTAACGCCTCCCTCAGAATGACGGCGTTTATTCAAAGATTCTTCTCCCTCGCCAGGCGGGGGATTCTTCGTTCGGCTTACGCCTCCCTCAGAATGACGGCGTTTGTTTGTGCTTTTTCGAATTTTGACGAATTTGTGCTCTGGTTAGAATTTGCACTTTCAAATAACAGCGTTACTACTTTTCTGCTATTTTTCCACAACATAAATTTAAAATTCAGGCAAATTTAGATAAACTAACAGACAAAAAAACAAAAGGATCAAATTTGACAAAATCACAAAAATTTATATTTATCACCATTTTAGCCTACATGAGTGCCGTTGCGCCGCTTGCGACAGATATGTACCTGCCCGCGATGGAGCGCATCGCAGAGAGTTTTGGTGCTGAGCCCTTTCACATGCAGCTCACGCTTAGCGCGTTTTTTGTTGCGTTTAGCTTCGGACAGCTCGTTTACGGACCTTTAAGCGACACTTTTGGGCGTAAAATTCCCGCACTTTTTGGCATCGCCATCTTTGCGCTGGCAAGTCTAGCGCTAAATTTCACAGACGACATCGCCGTTTTCATAGCGCTTCGTTTCGTTCAGGCACTCGGCGGTTGTGCTGGCGTAGTCATCGCCCGCGCCGTCATAAACGACACATTTGGTGTAAAAGACGCAGCAGCAGCGTTTGCTTTGATGATGGTGGTCGGCTCGCTTGCGCCCATGCTAGCACCGACACTAGGCTCATTTGTAGAAAACACTTTTGGCTGGCGGTTCATCTTTGACGTGCTGGCGTTTTGCGGCGTTTTGCTTTGGCTTTTTGTCTTTTTTGGGCTCAAAGAGAGCAACCGCACACGCAAATCTTTTTCACACAAAGCCATTTTGCAGGGCTATAAAAAAGTCGCCACAGATACGAAATTTTTGACTTTTATGTTTTCTGGCGCGCTTGCTATGAGCATGATTTTTGCCTACATCGCTGGCTCATCTTTTGTTTTTATGACACATTTTGGGCTGACAAATAGCAGTTATGGCTTGATTTTTGGGCTAAATGCGCTGGGAATGATGACGGGGTCTAACATAAACGCCTTTTTGGTTCGGCGTTTTTCGCCATACAGCATTTTGCCTTATGCTTTTTGTGCGATGAGCGTTTTTTGCGTTTTGCTGGTGGTCGGTGGCGTATTAAATTTGGGTTTTTGGGTGTTTGAGGTAAATTTGTTTTTTATGATATCTTCGCTTGGTTTTGTCGTGCCAAATGTAACGAGCCTTGCGATGGCGCGCTTTAAGAGTTTGTCGGGCACGGCTTCGGCGCTTTTTGGTTTTACGCAGTTTGCGCTGGCGGGTGCGGTGAGTGCGCTGGTGGGCGTGGTGGAGGCAAATTCGCCTTTGCCGCTTGCTTTGGTGATGAGCGGGAGTTTGGTGTGTGCGAGTGTGGTCTATTTTGCGAAACACTGGTTTTTGGTGCGAAGGTTTTTTATGCGGTGGAGACGAAAGTAGGGTTTTGCGTGCGGAGTGCGGAAAGCGGAAAGCGGAATTTGATAAATTCGCTTTTTTGTGAATTTGAGTTTTTCACTCGCTCAAAAGGCGGGGGATTCTTCGGTCGGCTACGCCTCCCTCAGAATGACGGCGTTGGTTTTTGCTTTTTTAATAATCGCAAATTCCGCACTCCGCATTCTGAATGCACTCCGCACGCACTCTAAAATCAGCGGTCGCGGTAGTCGCGCTCGTCTCTACGCTCGTCCCAGCGGTCTCTTTCATCGCGTCTGTCGCGGTAGTCGCGCTCGTCCCATCGCTCATCTCTACGCTCGCGGTAGTCGCGTTCATCTCGCCTGTCGTCCCATCGCTCATCTCTACGCTCGCGGTAGTCTCTTTCATCTCGCCTCTCATCTCGCTCGCGGAAGTTGTATTCGCCAGAGTGCACATACTCCTCCTCTTCGTGCTCGTGTTCATCTTTGTGTTTGCCACCAAAAGCCTTACCAAAGAGAGTTTTTAAGCCGCTTTGCAAGTCGTGCGCTACGCCTTTTAGGTCGTCAGCTGAGTCGTCCATCGCGCCCTTAAAGTCGCTAGCGATGTTTTGAAAGATAGATGAACTTTTTTGTTTTGCGATGCTAAGTCGCTCGTCATAGCGCGAAACAGGTAAATTTCTTTGGATGCCAAAGCTGTCTTGAATTCTGCGAAGCAAAAGCTCCTGCTCGCGTGAGAGTGAGCGAGGCATTTGGATGCTTATTTGCACTATAAAGTCGCCGATGCGTCCGCTTTGTGGATTCCGTGCGCCACCGCCAGCGAAGCGGAAAAGCTCGCCATCTTTTGTGCCGACTTCCATGTGGACTTCCACGTCGCTACGGAGTCCTTCTACCTTTATGGTCTCGCCGAGTGCTGCTTGGGTAAAGAGAACAGGGACTTCGAGGAAAATGTTGTCGTTTGAGCGCATGAAGTGTTCGTCTTCTTCTACCTCTACCTCTATGAACAAGTCGCCGTTTTCGTTTCGCCCTTCGTTGCCTTTGCCAGAAAGTCTTAGACGCATGCCGTTTGTGATGCCTTCTGGTAGTTTAAAAGAGACTTTTGTCTTTTCGGTGCCAAATCCACGCCCGAGACATCTCTCACACGGCTCTTCTACCACAGCGCCCGTGCCGTTGCAGTTTGGGCAGGTTTGTTCGACTTGTCCGTGGTTTTGTTGGAAACGAAAAGCACCAGCACCGCCACAACGTGGGCAAGCTTTTAGCTCGCCGTTTCGTGAGCCGATGCCACCACACACGTGGCACGAGCACTTTCTGTTAAAGACTATCTCTTTGTCGCACCCAAAAAACGCCTCTTTGAACGAAATTTGAATCACGACGCCAGCGTTTAGGTCGAATCTGTCTGCTGTTTTTGGCTTTGCAGTGTTTGACTTTGTGCGTCCAGAAAAGCCGAAAAAGTCGTTGAAAAGGTCTTCAAAATCAAAGCCGCCGTTAAAGCCACCGCTACTTAGTCCTTCGCTGCCGTGTCTGTCGTAGATGGTGCGTTTTTCGTCATCGCTTAGAACGGAGTAAGCCTCGCTGACCTCTTTAAATCTCTCTTCTGCCTCTTTGTCGCCGCCGTTTCTGTCGGGGTGATATTTTAGAGCCAGTTTCCTGTAAGCTTGCTTGATCTGACTGGTGTCTGCGTCTTTTGGAACGCCAAGAATCTCATAGTAATCCACTTCTCTATCCTTTCAAATAATTTCTTTTAATTTTTTCGCCATTTAAAAACTATAAAAATATCAAATTTAAGCTAATAAAAAGATAAATTAGCCAAAATTTAGCGGATCAATGTCTGGTTTGCAGCCGTTTTTTAGCGCTATCTCGCCGCACCTAAGCAAAACGGCGGGCTCTTTTGCCCTCAAAAGCACGTAGTAGCGAAAAGTTCCAGCTACTTTTTCCACGACCGCTTTGCCACTTCCTACCACTTCAACGCCAGTTTTTGCAAATTCGCCTAGCACGGCGTTTAGCTTTTTAGCGCAATTTTCCTCTTTTTTGTCGTTTATCAAAATTCGCATTAGCCGAGAAAATGGCGGATAAAGCGGCTCACGAAAACGCACTTCATCCTCGTAAAACGCATCGTAGTTCTCCACAAACCGCCTAAAAAACTCCTCGCTAAGTGTCTGCAAAAGCACGCGCGCTTCGCCACTTCTGCCCGCTCGTCCGGCTACTTGCATAGCAAGCGAGAGGCACTTTTCACGGGCACGAAAGTCAGCGTAACTTAGCATATCGTCAAGCCCCAAAATGACAGCTAAATTTACGCTGTGGTAGTCATGTCCTTTACTCAGCATCTGAGTTCCGACCAAAATGTCTATGGTGCGCGAGTTAAACGCCTCTAGCACGCTTTCGAGTTTTTTTTGGGTCGTGATCTCGTCCCTGTCAAATTTGGCGATGCGAGCGTCTGGAAAGTGCCTTTTGAGTTGCTCCACGACTTCACTTGTGCCCATTTTTCGTGCCTGCAAAACCTCTTCGCCACACGCCACGCACTCGCTGCTAGGTCTAGTAAAAAAGCCGCAGTAGTGGCACTTTAAAACGCCTTCGTTTTTGTGTAAACTCATGCCCACGCTGCAGTGCGGACACTCTACGCTTTTGCCGCAAACGCCACAGATGAGGTAGCGAAAATTTGCTCGTGTGGGCAGAAATACGACTGCTTGTTTTTTTTGTTCAAGCGTTTTTGAGATGTGTGAAATGACCATCTTTGAGACGGACGTGGGCGTTTTGTCAAACAAAAATTCCTTTTGGCTCGCAAAAAATGTCCCGTTTAGGCGGTGTGTTTTAAATTTGTAAAGCGAGGTAACAGACGGCGTGGCAGAGCCTAGCACAACGCGAATTTCTTTGTGGCGGTCGCCTAACAAAACGGCGAGGTCGCGGGCGTTGTAAAATGGCGAAGTGCCGCTTTTGTAACTCTCGTCGTGCTCTTCGTCTACTATGACAAGAGACAAATTTGGGAGTGGCAAAAAAAGCGCCGAGCGAGCGCCAGCTACTAGACGGACTTCGCCGGTGGCGAGCTGTTTGAGTAGCTTTGCTTTTGCGGGCTTGCTGACGTGTGAGTGCCAAACGCCGACAGAGTCGCCAAAATACTCACGAAGTCGCGCTGTCATCTGCGGTGTGAGTGAAATTTCTGGCATCAAAAAAACCGCCTGTTTGCCCTCGTTTAGTGCCTTTGCGATGAGGCTAATGTAAATTTCGCTTTTGCCGCTGCCTGTGTCGCCAAAGAGAAGTGCGGGCGTGTGGGCGAGGAGGAACGCCTCTGCGTTTTTTTGTTTTTCGCTCAAAACGGGTGTTTTTTCGAATTTTTGTTTAAATTCGGTTTTTGGTAAATTTTGTTCGCCTGTGGTAAAAAGTGCCAAACTAACGCCGAGTTGGCAGCTGTAGTAGCGAGCGATGAATTTCGCCAGTGTCTTTTGGTGTGGCGTGAGTGTGGAAAAAACGGCGGTGATGGCTTTTGTCTCAAACTCCGGGCGTGCGACCTCTCTTAGGACAAAGCCACGTTTTTTGCCGCTTTTTGTTTCGACTTCGACTTCGCAAAATTCTGCTACTTTTTGTTCGCTCTCAAATGTGAGTGGCAAAAGATTCAGCCCAGTTAGTGCAACTTCGTAGAAAAACATCACCACTCCTTGAAATTCGTTTTAATTTGAGATTCTACTAAAAATGAGCTTAAAGTCTAATCAAGCGTTTTTGTTTGGAGTGCGTGCGGAAAACGGAAAGCGGAGTGCGGAAATTCCGTTTTCTGCTTTCTGTTGTCTGTTTTCCGTATGAAAAGCTAAAGCTTTTTTGTAGTCCCGCCGCCGTTTTCTTTTTCGATAAATCTCAAAAGAAAACGGCGGCGGGACGGGCGGACGGGGGCTTCGCCCCTGCGACCCCGTTTGTAGTGCGTAGTGCGTTCGGAGTGTGGAGTGTGGAGTGTGGAGTGCGTTCGGAGTGCGGAGTGTGGAGTGTGGAAAATTTGTGTTTTTTCGAATTTTGACGAATTTTTGTTGGCTAGAATAGTGAATTTTGCGGAATTTTTCACAAATTTTGTAAAACCCCTTGACAAAGTGGTGCTAAATGTTGTATAATTACTTTATCACTCATAAGGTTAGAGTGCTAACTTAAAATGATCGATGAACTGCGTTTAGGAATTTATTATGAAAGTTGACAAAAGAGAGTTGATCTTAGAATCGATGATTCAAGCATACCTTCGAGTCGGTGAGCCCATAGGCTCGGCTGAACTCGGACTGCTGATGAAAGAGGCGATTCCAGCTTCTACGATTCGTGTTTATTTTAAGAAACTAAGCGATGCTGGTGCCATCACGCAAATTCACATTAGTGGCGGGCGGATTCCGACTGAACTTGCGATGCGTGTGTTTTGGCAAAACAAGCTTGACTTTGAGGGCACGTTTGACGTGGTTGATGGGGATTTTTTGGACTATTTGGTAAGCGAATTTGGGCTTTATTGTCTCGTTTTTAAGCCTTACGATGTGGAGCTGAAAGAGGTTTTGAATTTGCAGAATCGTTTTTTGGTTTTGGACTTTGGGGTTGAGTGCATCGGACTCAAGTTTAACAGGCGTGTGGAGAAGTTTTTGACAAATTTGGTCGGGTCGAGTTTGGTCGAGCTTGAAGAGATAGCAGCACAGATAGGGCTAAGCGAGCTGAGGCGAAAGATAGGCGAGTTTAAAAACGCACAGGTGCTCTTTCGTGCAAACGAAGATGTGGCGCTGAAAAGCCGTTGTGGTGCTTACATAGGCGAGACTTTGGGACCAAATTTAGCCGAGCTTTTTGGTTCATCTGTGGAGTTTTCGCCGCTTTTTGAGCCCGGCTACATGGGCGTTTTGGCAGATGTGAGATTCGAAGGCGTGGAGACAAAGATGGTCGTGGTGGGCGGAATTTACGCAAATTATGGCGAGTTTTTCGAGCGCTTGGCAGCATGAAAATTCAAATTTAAAGGAAAAAAATATGGCAAAGAAAAAGATAGAAGTCGAGATGGAGGATGGTTTTTCAGAGGAGTCAAAGGTAAGTGAGCTAGAGGCGCAGTTGTCGCTTTTGGCAGGCGAGCTAAAGAGTTCGCAGGAGAATTTGCTTCGTGAGGCGGCGGAGTTTGAGAACATAAAAAAGCGTTTCGAGAGGGAGAAGATCGAGGCGGTTAAATTTGCGAATTTTAGGTTTGCGCAAAAGCTTTTGAGCGTGGTCGATGCGCTCGATGCGGCACTTGGTGCGCCGTGCGAGAGTGAGGAGACGGCGAAATTTAAAGATGGCGTGGAGATGACGAAAGAGGCGTTTGTGAAGGTTTTTGAGGAGTTTGGGGTAAAAGAGATAGAGACTAGTGGCGAGTTTGACCCAAATTTGCACAATGCCATCTCAAAGGCGGATTTTGAAGGTGTGGAGAGCGGGCGGATAGGGCTAGTTTATCAAAAGGGCTACATCTGTAACGGACGTGTGGTTAGACCAGCGATGGTGGTGGTGGCGAACTAGACGTGCGTGGATGTGGATTTTTGGTGTGGGCGTTTTGCGTGTGGCGTTTTTGCGTGTGGCGTTTTTGCGTGGGCGTTTTGTGGCGTGGGTTGGGTAAAATTTGAAAAAGAGGCGAGAGATGGAAAGAAATTTATCTATTGAGAGTTTTAACGGAAAAGCTTTGGCGGATTATCTGAAAAAATCTGACGAGATGGTGAAGAATAAAATGCAAGAACTACAAGAACTGGAGGATAAAAAGCAATACAAGGAGCGTAGTTACAAAAATGGGTAACTTTTGGTCTAAGGTTTTTAAAATTTTGTTTAAAATTTTGCTTGTGATATTTGGTTTGGTGGCTTGTTATTTGATATATTCGTTGGAAGATATCAAGTTTGAAAGGATTATTGCTATTTGCGGTATTGTTTTTGCATCTTGTAGTGCTTTGGCGGCGTGGTTTAATTATAAGGCTACAGAAGGGCAAAGAGAGATAAACCAAAATTTACAGATGGTTAAATATTTGGAATATAAAGCTCAGTTATTGCAGAAAATACACAAGTGCGACCAAGAGATATGCGAATGCGATGATATAAGTAAAGCGAAACCTTTGTTAGAGAAACGAAATGAGGTTTATGTTGAATTTTATGATTTTTTTGAAAATTTGTGTTATTATTATAATAAAAATAGCATTGATAAAGTGTATTTCAAAAAGATGTATAAGGAGACTATTATTCAGATCGTTGAACTTCAAAATGGCAAAGATATTAGCGAGACTTATGACGAGATGGCAAAAGTTTATCGTGAATTTACAGGGAAGAATTTTGGTGAAATTCCAATAAAAGAGTTGCCAAAGGTAGATGAGGTGGAGACTTTAGACACTAATTAGCATTGTGATTAAATTTGATTTGAAAAATAGGAGTTAAAAATGAATGAGAATAAGACTTTAGTTAATGAGTCTTTAAATCCAAAAATCGAGTATTTGAAAGCTGTGTCAGAAATGGTTAAGGCAAAAGAAGCAGAGTTTAAAAAGCAAGAGACAAAAAAGACAAATGGTAGCGAAAATGGAAATTAATACTTTGATTGCGATTTTTAGTGGTGTTGTTGCCTTTTGCAGTGCTGGTGCGGCATATCTTACATATAAAGCTACAGATAGACAAAGGAAGATAAACCAAAATTTGCAAACATTTAAACTCTTGGAGCAAAATGCACAAATTTTTCAAAAAATTCATGAATGCAGTCGTGAAATATATAGTAGCACGAAGCATGAGGAGTTTGAACTTTTGAGTAAGAGACTACAAGATATACATTTTGATCTATTCAACTTTTATGAGACTTTGTGTTATGGTTATAATAATGGCACGATAGATAAACATTATTTTGAGACCTTATGGAAAGATACTATCGTAGCACGCGTTGTTGCGCATAATGAATTAAACAAGCTAGACAGCAAATATACAGAGATATCAAAGGTGTATAATAAATTCAAAAAGTGAAAATTTAAAAATCCCTCTCCGAAATGAGACTAAACTAAATTTAAGTAAGACCAATTTAAAGGATATTAGTATGGCAAAAGTTATCGGCATTGATCTAGGCACGACAAATTCGTGCGTAAGTGTTTATGAGCGTGGTGAGAGTAAAGTGATCCCTAACAAAGAGGGCAAAAACACAACACCTTCTATAGTGGCTTTCACAGACAAAGGCGAGGTTTTGGTAGGCGAGTCGGCAAAACGCCAAGCGGTTACGAATCCAGAGAAGACCATTTTTTCTATTAAGCGAATCATGGGACTTATGATGAACGAGAAAAACGCACAAGAGGCGCAAAGCAGGCTACCTTACAAAATAGTAGACAGAAACGGCGCGTGTGCTGTCGAGATAGCGGGAAAAGTCTACACACCACAAGAAATTTCGTCAAAAGTGCTCATAAAGCTAAAAGAGGACGCGGAGTCGTTTTTGGGCGAGAGTGTAACAGATGCGGTTATCACCGTGCCAGCTTACTTTAACGACAGCCAAAGAAAAGCGACAAAAGAGGCTGGAATCATAGCAGGGCTAAATGTCCTTCGCATCATAAACGAGCCGACAGCGGCAGCACTTGCGTATGGACTAGACAAAAAAGAGGCGGAGAAGATCGTAGTTTACGACCTTGGCGGTGGCACGTTTGACGTAACGGTGCTTGAAACTGGCGACAACGTGGTAGAAGTTATGTCAACAGGCGGAAATGCGTTTTTGGGCGGAGATGACTTTGACAACCGCGTCATAGACTGGCTACTAGCGGAGTTTAAAAGCGAGAGTGGCATAGACCTAAAAGGCGACGTCATGGCGATGCAACGTCTAAAAGAGGCGGCAGAAAACGCGAAAAAAGAGCTTTCTAGTGCCGTTGAGACTAGTATAAATTTGCCGTTTATAACAGCCGATGCGACAGGTCCAAAACACCTCGTTAAGACTCTTAGCCGTGCTAAATTTGAGGGCATGATAGAAGACCTCGTAGCAGAGACCATAGAGACCATAAACAGAGTTGTAGCAGATGCAGGGCTTAGTAAAACCGAAGTAAAAGAGATCGTCATGGTGGGCGGTTCGACACGTGTGCCAGTGGTTCAAGAGGAAGTCAAACGCGCATTTAGCAAAGAGCTAAACAAGGGCGTAAATCCTGACGAAGTTGTAGCAGTGGGCGCGGCGATTCAAGGTGCGGTCATAAAGGGCGACGTAAAAGACGTTTTGCTTTTGGACGTAACGCCGCTTTCGCTTGGCATCGAGACTTTGGGCGGTGTTTCTACAAAACTCATAGAAAAAGGAACGACCATTCCTACCAAAAAGTCGCAAACTTTCTCAACAGCAGAGGACAACCAAAGTGCCGTTACCATAAACGTTTTGCAGGGCGAGCGTGAATTTGCTAGAGACAACAAGAGTTTGGGTAACTTTAACCTAGAAGGCATCATGCCAGCACCGCGCGGCGTGCCACAGATAGAGGTTACGTTTGACATAGATGCAAACGGAATCTTGACCGTTTCGGCAAAAGACAAAGCTAGCGGCAAAGCGCAAAACATCACCATCAGCGGTTCAAGCGGACTTAGTAACGAAGAGATAGAAAAGATGGTAAAAGAGGCGGAGCTTCACAAAGAAGAAGACGCGAAAAAACGCGAGCTAATAGACGCGAAAAACCACGCGGAGTCTTTCATCCACACGACAGAGAAGAGTCTTAACGACCTTGGCGACAAAGTCCCAGCAGAGGAGAAAGAGAAGATCACCGCTGCCATCGCTGAACTTCGCTCAACGCTAAAAGACGAAAACGCTACAAAGAACGCCGTAGATGCAAAGATGAAGATGTTAGCAGAGGCTTCACACAAGCTAGCAGAGATGATGTATGCAGAGAAGAATCCAAATGGCGACAAGGGCGAGAAAGAGGAGAAAAAAGAGAAAAAGAGAGATGACGACGTGATAGACGCAGAGGTTCAGTAACGGAGAACGTTCAAAAAACGGAAATTTGTGAGCGGAGCGATTTATGGGGTCGCAGGGGCTTGCCCCCGCCCTCCGCCTCCGCCAAAACCCTCTTTGAGCTTTTAGCGAAAAGAGAGTTTTGGCGGAGGCTAAAAAAAAGCGTTAGCTTTTCATGCGGAGTGCGGTTGCGATTCTACAGAATCGTCAAACCAATGCCGTCATTCTGAGGGTGGGCAAAAGCCCGCCCGAAGAATCCCCCGCCTTTTAGGCAAGTAGAATCTACAAAATTCACGAAAAAGCAAATTTTCACAAATTCCGTTTTCTGTTTTCCGAATTCCGCAATCCGTATGTGAAAAGCTAACGCTTTTTATTTAGTCCCGCCGCCGTTTTCTTTT
>DCIZ01000086.1:13535-19425 GCA_002317305.1 Campylobacter sp. UBA1713 | reverse complement strand
CAAAAGAAAACGGCGGCGGGACGAGCGGGGGGGGGGCTTTCGCCCCTGCGACCCCGTTTTTTGCTCCGCTTTGATTGACTTTATTATTTACACATTTTCAAACTTACCACTCATTTTCTCAAATTTAAGAATCGCTTAAAATTTAAAATTTAGTTTCGTTTAACTTAAATTTGGCTAGAATTTTGAAAAATTTGACAAGGAGTGTTTTATGAAAAAATATATTGACGTCATGGATACCACTTTTCGTGATGGCTTTCAGTCGGTCTTTGGTGCTCGCGTGCTGACCAACGACTTTTTGCCCGCCGTTAGCGCCGCTCGTGATGCAGGCATCACGCACTTTGAGTTTGGCGGTGGCGCACGCTTTCAAAGTTTGTATTTTTACCTAAACGAAGATGCCTTTGAGATGATGGATCGTTTCCGTGAGGCAGCTGGCAAAGATGCAAATTTGCAAACGCTAAGTCGCGGCGTAAACACCGTTACGCTTGACACAGGTAGCCGCGAGATAGTAGACGCCCACGCAAAACTCTTTGCAAAACACAGCACGACTACCATTCGAAACTTTGATGCACTAAACGATGTCGCAAACCTTGAGTATAGTGGCGAGAGAATCAAACATCACGGCGCAAAGCACGAAGTGGTCGTTACTATGATGGACTTGCCACCAAAGTGCGAAGGCGCGCACGACGCGGCGTTTTACGAGAAAATTTTGCGCAACATTTTAGAGAGCGGCATCCCTTTTGACTCGGTTTGTTTTAAAGACGCCAGCGGCACGAGCAACCCGCAAAAAGTTTTTGAGACCATCAAAATGGCGAGACGCGTGCTAGGCGACTCTGTCCACCTGCGACTTCACACGCACGAGACAGCAGGCGTGAGTGTGGCGTGCTACCTTGCCGCACTAGAAGCTGGCGCTGATGGCATAGACCTTGCAGCACACCCAGTCAGCGGCGGAACGAGCCAGCCAGACATCTTAACGATGCTACACGCCGTAAAAGGCAAAAACTACGACCTCGGCGGTTTAGAAGTCGAGAAGATTCTAAAATACGAAGAGACACTTGCAGAGTGCTTAAAAGACTACTTTATCCCACCAGAAGCTACACAAGTTAGCCCACTTATCCCATTTTCACCGATGCCAGGCGGCGCACTCACCGCAAACACACAGATGATGCGAGACAACAACATCTTGCACAAATTTCCAGCCGTCATAAAAGCCATGAGAGAAGTGGTAGAAAAGGGCGGATTTGGCACGAGTGTAACGCCAGTTAGCCAGTTTTACTTCCAGCAGGCGTTTAACAACGTCATGTTTGGTGACTGGAAAAAGATAGCAGATGGTTACGGACGCATGGTTTTGGGCTACTTTGGAAAGACGCCAGTAGCACCAGATGCACGCATCGTAGAGTTAGCAAGCGCGCAGCTAAAGCTAAAACCTACCACACAAAAAGCCATCGACTTAGCCGATGCAGACGAGACAAAGAGCCTCTCATATGCAAAAGCTATATTAGAAAAAGAAGGTTTGCCGACTAGCGAAGAGAATGTTTTCATAGTAGCGGCGTGTAAAGAGAAAGGTGTGGCTTATCTAAAAGGCGAGGGCAAGCTAATGGTGCGTAAAAACGCAAGCGCAGGACTGACAACAGAGTCAAATTTGAAAAAAGGAAAGAGCGAAATGGCAAAATTTAGTGTAACAGTAAATGGTAACAAATACAACGTAGAGGTAAATGACGGCTTTGACAACTTTGGCGTGAGCGAGGTGAAAGCACCAGCACAAAGTGCGCCGTCAGCAACAGGCGTGAGCGTGGAGAAAGCAGAGGCAGTTTTGCCAAAACACGAGGCGACAGGCGGTGCGGGCGAAGTGCTAGCGGCTATGAGTGGCGGGGTCTTTAAGATAGCCAAAAATGTAGGCGATGCGGTCAAAAAGGGCGAGGCGGTAGTCATTTTGGAGGCGATGAAGATGGAGATTCCTTGCGAGGCGCAAAAAGATGGCGTGGTAAAAGAGATTCTCGTTAAGCAGGGTGCGACTGTTAGCGAGGGAGATGTCATAGCGGTGGTGGAGTGATTCTAGAGTTGCGGAGTACGGAATGCAGATTTCGGAGAGTGGAATGCGAAGCGACTTTGGGGTCGCAGGGGCGAAGCCCCCGTCCGTCCGTCCCGCCGCCGTTTTCTTTTGAGATTTATCGAAAAAGAAAGCGGCGGCGGGACTTTTAAAAAGCGTTAGCTTTTTACTTATCGGAGTGCGGAAAACAGAAAACGGAATTTTCAATAGCAAAATTTCGACAAATTCGAACAACGTCGTCATTCTGAGGGCGACAGCCCGAAGAATCCCCCGCCTTTTGAGCGAGTAGAATCTCTAAAATTTGCAAAAAGCGAATTTTTAAAATTCATGCATTTTCGCCCTTGCCAGGCAGGGGATTCTTCGCTAGCGCTCAGAATGACGGCGTTTGGTTTTTGTATTTTGATTCTCGCCAAATTTTAGTAAAATGCAAAAAAGGCAGTGCAATGTCGTCATTCTGAGGGAGCGACAGCGACCGAAGAATCCCCCGCCTTTTGAGCGAGTAAAAAAGTCAAATTCACAAAAAAGCGAATTTACCAAATTCCGCTTTCCGTTTTCCGCACTCTGTTTTCCGATAGGTAAAAAGCTACCGCTTTTTATTTTGTCCTCGCCACCACTTGCCTTTTCGCTGAAGCTCAAAGGCAAGTGGTGGCGAGGACGGTGGGCGGGGGCAAGCCCCTGCGACCCCAAAAGTCGCTTCGCATTACATTTGTTGCACTCCGTTTTCCAACAATGGAGAACGGTGAACGGAGATTTGCGATTCTCAAGAATCATCGAATTCACGAAAAAGCAAATTTAACGATTTTACGAAAAAGCAAATTTGTAGATTCTATTCCCTTAAATTTCAGGGGATTCTTCGGTCGGCTTACGCCTCCCTCAGAATGACGGCGGTAACGGAAAACTGAATGCGGAAAACGGAAAACGGAATTTAAAAAGTTCGCTTTTTCGTGAATTTGTTTGTCGATTCACGAGAATCGCAAATTCCGCACTCCGCACACACTCCGCATTTACATATATAGCCCGCCGTTTACCTTCAAAACCTCACCCGTGATGTAGCTTGCGTAGTCGCTTAACAAAAACGCCACCGCACTCGCCACTTCTGCTGGCTCGGCAAAACGCTTCAAAGGCACGCCAGAGATGTAGGCGTTTTTTACCTCGTCGCTAAGATTTGCCGTCATATCTGTCGCTATAAAACCGGGCGTTACGCAGTTAAACCGCACGCCGCGCCCCGCCGCTTCTTTTGCAAAAGACTTTGTCATGGCGATCATTCCGCCTTTGCTCGCCGCGTAGTTTGCCTGCCCAGCGTTGCCCATTTCGCCCACTATAGACGCCACATTTACCACCGCACCAAAGCGTTTTTTGCTCATCGCCTTAAACGCCTCGCGACTACCCAAAAAGGCGCTTTTCAAATTTGCACTTACCACGCCGTCAAAATCCTCCGCGCTCATGCGAAGGGAGAGCTTGTCATTTGTTACGCCTGCGTTGTTTACGAGGTAACTTAGCTCGCCGTCAGCATCCGCCACAGCAGCGACCGCCTGCGCAAATTCACTCTCATTTGAGGCGTCAAATTTTATGACCGCCGCTACGCCACCACTCTCTACGATGCTAGCTTGCAAAGCGTCAGCGAGCTCTGGCTTACTTCGGTAGTTTATCCAGACTTTTAGCCCTTGTGCGGCTAGAAATTTGCAAATTTCAGCGCCAATCCCGCGACTTCCACCCGTAACCAAAACGTTTTTTCCACTAAATTTCATGAATGTCCTTTTTTTTGTAAATTTGGTTTTTTGACAAATTTGCGTTATGCTTTTTGAATTTTGCTAAAAAAGCTAACGCTTTTTTTGAGTCTCCGCTTTGGCGATTTTTTCACTTTCGCTCAAAAATCGCCAAAGCGGAGACGGAGGACGGGGGCAAGCCCCTGCGACCCCTTTTTGTTTGCATGTAAATGGTGCATTTGCTAATTTTAACAAACAAGACTTAATATAATTTGAATTTTAGAAAAAACAGTATATAATGCCAGCTTTTTAAAAAGAGTTAAAAGGCTAAAAAATGGACGAGTTAATACTAGGCGGAAAAAAATTTGGTTCTAGGTTTATTTTAGGTTCGGGCAAATACGACCCCGCGCTCATAAAAGCGTGTGTGGAGTGTGGCGGCGTGGAGATGGTTACGATGGCACTTCGGCGAGTGAGTGAGGGCGAGGAGAGCATAACGCACTTTATACCGCCGCACGTTACTTTGCTACCAAACACAAGCGGCGCTAGA
Source organism: Campylobacter sp. UBA1713 (assembly GCA_002317305.1). Lineage (GTDB taxonomy): Bacteria > Campylobacterota > Campylobacteria > Campylobacterales > Campylobacteraceae > Campylobacter. The sequence continues at coordinate 15,125 of DCIZ01000086.1, read as the reverse complement.
AACGCCACAGAGGCAGTTCGCATCGCGCGGCTTTCACGGGAGCTAGGGTGTGGCGAATTTGTAAAAGTTGAGGTGATTCGTGATTCGAAGTATCTTTTGCCAGACAACGCTGAGACGGTAAAGGCGACAGAGGTGCTTTCTCGCGAGGGCTTTGTGGTGTTGCCTTACATGTTGCCAGACTTAAACACGGCGCGTGATTTGGCAAGTGCTGGAGCGGCAGCTGTCATGCCGCTAGCTGCGCCCATCGGGACAAACGCCGGACTTCAAACTCGCGCGCTCATAGAGATTCTACTAGCTGAGATAGACCTGCCTGTCATAGTCGATGCGGGCATAGGCAAGCCGAGTGAGGCGTGTGCGGCGATGGAGATGGGCTGTGCTGCTGTTATGGCAAACACGGCGGTGGCGACTGCGAAAGATGTGAGGGCGATGGCGGAGGCTTTTGCACTGGCGGTGCGTGCGGGGCGTGCGGGTTTTTTGGCAGGGCTTGGGCGCGTGAGCACAGAAGCGCGTGCTAGCTCGCCGCTGACTGGTTTTTTGGATTCGTAAAGATTTGCAGAATTTACTGGTTTAAAAAAAGCAAAAACCAAATTTAAAAATAAAGGAAAATTAATGGAAAATATCATCGCATATATACTGGCATATCTCATCGGTGCGTTGCCTTTTGGGCTTATTTTTGGAAAAATTTACGGCGCGGGCGACATACGCCAAAGCGGAAGTGGTAGCATCGGTGCGACAAATGTCCTTCGTGTCCTAAAAGAGAAAAACCCGCAAGTGGCAAAAAAAGTCGCCATTTTTACATTTTTCGGCGACTTTTTAAAGGCGGTCATTCCCATCTGTGTGGCGCGTTTTTTAGGTTTTGACGACCGCGTTTTGTGGACGATGGCAGTTTTAAGCGTCTTTGGGCACTGCTTTTCGCCATATCTTAAATTTAACGGCGGCAAAGGCATCGCCACTGGCGTGGGTGCCATTATGGCGATGCTGCCACTAGAGGCAGTTTTGGGGCTCGTGGCGTGGCGTGTGGTGGGCAAGCTTTTTAAAATTTCTAGTGTCGCTTCGCTCGCTGGCACGCTAACTGCCATCGGACTTTCGTTTGTGATTCACCCGAATCTTAGCATAAACACGCACGCGCCACTGCTCATCATAGGTTTTGTCATAGTTTACAAACATTTAGGCAACATTGGGCGGCTTTTGAGTGGAAAGGAGGCGAAAATTTGATTCGCGTTTTTGTAGAAAAACTGACGTTTGAGTGCGTCATAGGGCTTTTGGCGTTTGAGAGAGAGCGGGCACAAGAGGTAGAGGTAGATGTTTTTTTGGACGCGGAGGAGTTTGTGGACTACGCTTTTGTTTGCGAGGCGGTGAAGAGTATGTGCGTAGTGGGTAAATTTGAAAAAGTAGAAGATGTGCTAGAATTTTTTTGTGAGTTTTTTAAGAAGCGTTTTGCTACTTTGCGGCGTTTTGAGATGAAGCTGACAAAAACGGGCATCATCGCAAACGCTCGCGTGGGGGCAAGAGTGGTGCGAGAATTTAGCGTTTAGCGAATTTAAGCCAGATTCACAAAAAGGTAAATTAAGGGCACCTCTAAAAAACCAT
>DCIZ01000086.1:10531-13392 GCA_002317305.1 Campylobacter sp. UBA1713 | reverse complement strand
CTGGTTTTTAGAGATGCCCTTAACTCCGTCATTTCTCATAATGACGGCGTTAATTTGTCTATTTACGAGAAACATAGAATCTACACTCCGCACTCTGTTTTCAAAAATGGGGTCGCAGGGGCTTGCTCCCGTCCACCGTCCCGTCGCCGTTTTATTTTGAGCTGAAAGCGAAAAATAAAACGGCAGCGGGACTTTTTACCTATGGAAAACAGAATTTGTAAAAATTTGCTTTTGCGTAAATTTGACGAATTTAAATTTAACAAAAAAAGGATAAAAAATGATTCAAGCACTTCGTGGAATGCAAGACATCTACGGCGAAAGGGCGGCGGTTTTTGAGAGAATCGTTAGCACAGCAAGCAAGGTGGCTAGGCGTTACGGGTATGAGTATTGTGAGCTGCCAAAGCTAGAAGAGACGGCGCTTTTTCGGCGTGGCGTGGGCGAGAGTAGCGACATAGTCGGCAAAGAGATGTATGAGTTTTGCGACAAAGGTGGCAACGCCGTCTGCCTTCGACCAGAAGGGACAGCGGGAGCGGTGCGTGCCTTTGTGGAGGGCAAATTTGACCGCGCTGGTGGCGTTAAGCGGTGGTTTTACGCGGGTAGCATGTTTCGTTATGAGCGTCCGCAAAAAGGGCGACTTCGTGAGTTTCATCAGTTTGGTGTGGAGTGTTTTGGCGAGAGTTCGGTGCTAGAAGATGCTGCAGTCATTTTGATGCTTGGCGAGATTCTAAAAGAGCTGGGCGTGGAGGCAAAACTAAAGATAAATTCGCTTGGCGATAGTGAGTGTATGCCGCGTTACAAAGCGAAGCTGGTGGCGTTTTTGGAGGGCGTGCGTGGCGAGCTTTGTGAAGATTGTCAGCGGCGGCTTTTGACGAATCCCGTGCGAGTTTTGGACTGCAAAAACGAAAAGTGTCAGGCAAATTTGACAAATGCACCGCTTTTGGTGGAAAACTTAAACGATGAGTGTGCGGCGGATTTTGCGCGGTTGCAGGCGGTTTTAGGCGAGTGTGGCGTCTCGTTTGAGATAGACCCAAAGCTTGTTCGTGGGCTGGACTACTACTGCAAAACGGCGTTTGAGTTTGAAAGTAGTCAAATAGGCGCAAAGGCGGCGGTGGCGGGCGGCGGGCGTTATGACGGGCTGGTGGAGCTACTGGGCGGGCGGGCTACAAAGGCGGTCGGCTGGGCTTTGGGCATCGAGCGCGTGATGGAGATTCTGCTTTTGGGCGAGCGTGAAAAGGAGCGAAGTGGGGCGTTTGTCTGTGGGCTTGATGATGCGTTTGTTAGTTTTGTGTTTGCTTTGGCGGCAAATTTGCGGCGTGAGGGCGTGAAGTGTGCGGTTAGCTATGAGGCGAAAAAAGTGGGCAAACTGCTGGAGATGGCGGACAAAAGTGGTGCGGAATTTTTCGTATGTGTGGGCGAGGAGGAGAGACGGCAGGGCTTGGTTTGGGTGAAAAATTTGGCTACAAAAGAGGAGTGGCGCGTGGGCGAAGGCGAGGTGGCTGGGCTGGTTTTGGGCGGAGATTTTTAGTGGTTAGTGGTTAGTGGTTAGTAAATTTGTGATTCTTTAGAATCGGCAAATAAATTCACAAAAAATCGAATTTTTAAAATTCCGTTTTCTGTTTTCCGCATTCTGCTTTCCGTTACCGCCGTCATTCTGAGGGAGGCAAAGCTGACCGAAGAATCCCCCGCCTGGTGAGCGAGTAGAATCGCCAAATTCACTAAAAAGCGAATTTATAAAATTCTGTTTTCTGTTTTCTGTTTTCAAAAACGGGGTCGCAGGGGCGAAAGCCCCCGTCCTCTGCCTCCGCCGCCACTCTCTTTGAACGAAGTGAAAAGAGAGTGGCGGCGGAGGCAAAACAAAAAAGCGTTAGCTTTTTTACCCAAATTTGCTTTGTCTAAATTTTAGGTTTTAGTCCCGCCGCCGTTTTCTTTNNNNTAAATCTCAAAAGAAAACGGCGGCGGGACGGCGGGCGGGGGCTTTCGCCCCTGCGACCCCATTTTTTGAAAACGGAGTGCAGAAATTTGCAATTTTCTACATCAACAAACAAATTTACTAAAAAGTGAATTTCTAAATTCCGCAATCTACAATCTACATTCCGCATTCTGTGTGTAAAAACGTAACACTACATAAAAAAACAAAAATATTTCAGTTTGGTTTAAGAATTTTTTCGCTACTTTTACACACATGAGAGCATTTGTGCTGAAAATGTAGAAAAACGCAAAAAAATTCAACGCAAAAAACTCACAAATTTAAATTTGTGAGTTTTGCGTTACAAAATGCTCTTAAATAAAACTTAAAGGACAAAACATGGCAAACTGCGCTATTAACGCTTGCACGCGACTTGACCCCATCGACAAAGCAGGACTTGAAGCCCTCATCAAAGCTGGCAAAGAGAACCCAGACGTCATCAAAACGCTAAAATGCAAAACCGTCGCAGAGGGCAAATTTCGCCACTCAAACTACATCAGAAACTTGCCGGCTTACATAGTAGACGAGCCGCCAACGCTACTTGGCGACGACACCGCCCCAAACCCTAGCGAGGCAGTTCTTGCGGCACTTGGCAGCTGCATCGCTGTCGGCATCCACGCAAACGCCATCGCACAAAACATCGTCATCACAAAGCTAGAAGTGGAGCTAGAAGGCGACCTCAACATCACGGCGGTTTGGGGCACTGGAGACCTCAGCGAAAAGCCGCTTGGTTTTACGGACGTGCGTGTGAAGGTGGATCTGCAAAGCAGCGCCGACAAAGAGACAAATGACGCGCTCATAGCACACGCTTTAAAATATTCGCCAGTGGCAAACACGCTTTTGCGAAATGTAAATTTGGACGTGAAATAGGTGCGGAGAACGGAGAACGGAGAAC
>DCIZ01000086.1:2413-10464 GCA_002317305.1 Campylobacter sp. UBA1713 | reverse complement strand
GAGAACGGAGAACGGAGAACGGATTCTTCGATTCTACAGAATCGTCAAACAAAACGCCGTCATTCGCAAGGGACGAAAGCCGACCGAAGAATCCCCCGCCTTTTTAGCGAGTAGAATCTGTAAATTCACAAAAAAGCAAATTTTCGCAAATTCCGTTTTCCGTTATCGCCGTCATTCGCAAGGGACGAAAGCCGACCGAAGAATCCCCCGCCTTTTTAGCGAGTAGAATCTGTAAATTCACGAAAAAGTAAATTTTCAAAGATTCTACTCCGTCAAATTTCAGGGGATTCTTCGGTCGCTAACGCTCCCTCAGAATGACGGCGTTGCATTTACGTTTTCGAATTTTGACAAATTTCCTCCCTCGCCAGGCGGGGATTCTTCGGTCGGCTTTGCCTCCCTCAGAATGACGGCGTTTGGTTTTTGCTTTTTGTGAATTTGACTTTTTACGTTTTTAAAATTTGAGCGAGTAAAAAGCCAAATTCACAAAAAAGTAAATTTGCAAAATTCCGTTTTCTGTTTTCCGCATTCTGCTTTCCGTTACCGTCGTCATTCGCAAGGGACGAAAGCCGACCGAAGAATGACGGCGGTCTGTTTTTGCTTTTTGTGAATTTGACTTTTTACGTTTTCAAAATTTGAGCGAGTAAAAAGTCAAATTTAGCCAAAAGCGAATTTACAAAATTCTGTTTTCTGCATTCCGCATTCACAAACTACACACAGAGCACAAAAACAACACAAATTTAAATTTAAAAAATTAAGGAAAAAAAATGGCACTACAAAAACTACAAAAACTGGCAGCCACCATCGACGAGAGTGGACTCTACGCAAAAGATATATTAAAAGAGCTTGCAGCAAGCGGAAGTTTTAGCGTTTTAGAGCGGCGAAGCGACCTGCTAAAAGCCATCACAAATATCTCAAAAGTCGCTAAAATGTGTGGGACGACTGGTTTTTGTATGTGGTGTCAGTTTGCGCTCATTTGGTATCTGACAAACAGCGACAATGAGAGTTTAAAAAACGAGCTTTTACCAAAGCTAAAAAGCGGCGAAGTGCTCGGCGGAACGGCACTTTCAAACCCCATGAAAGCCTTTGCGGGCATAGAAAAAAACCGCCTAAGCGCACGCAAAACAGAAGGCGGCTACATAGTAAACGGCACGCTTGCGTGGGTCTCTAACATAGAGGTCGGAAGCGTTTTTGGTGCGGTTGCACTGCTAGAAGACGGCACGCCTGTGATGGGAGTGGTGCGTTGCGATGAGCGTGTGAAGTTAAGCGACCAGATAAAATACAGCACGCTGGAGGGCTCGGCGACAAAAACCGCCGTTTTGCAGGACTACTTTTTGCCACACGGCGACGTGCTTGCCAAAGACATCTACCGCTACCTTGTGAAGATAACGCCCGGATTCGTGCTTTTGCAGGCGGGAATCGCCGCTGGCATCGTGGAGGCGAGTTTGGAAGTGATGGAGGCTTCAAACAAGACACATGAGCACATAAACAAATTTTTGCCTTTTGGTGTAGCGGAGCTAAAAAGCGAATTTGACGCGGTTTTGGGGCGTTTGGCTAGCGTGGTGGAGAGAATCGACTCACCAAGTGCGCTTGAGGTTTTGCAACTTCGCCTTGACGCTTCGCTTTTGACACAAAAGGCGACAAGTGCGGCGGTTTTGTTTAGCGGGACAAAGGGCTACTTTAAGAGTGCGCGAGCGGCGAGAATTCAGCGCGAAGGAAATTTTGTTCTCATCGTTACGCCGAGTGTAAAACATCTCATAAAAGAGATAGAGGAGGTTAAAAACGGCGGCGGTTGCATGGCTGGGTGGATTCGGCAGGCGGAGCGTGTTTGTAACGCAGAACGAAAGTTGCAAAGTGCGTTTGGAGTGTGAATATGACTAGACGGCATGCACTTAGCATCTTTGCTGGAATTTTTGCCGCTGGCGTCTCAAACGCAGCAGAGGCGAGCAAACTAGACCTAAAAAACGCCAAATTTAAAACGCCCGTGAAAGTGGGCTTTTTGCCCATCACTGACCATCTCATCATAGTCGCAAAGGAGCTTTTCAAAAGCGAAAAGTTTGAACTCGTCCCGCTCAAATTTGCCTCGTGGGCAGACCTGAGCGAAGCGGTGCGAAGCCGCGCGCTAGACGGCGCTTTTTTGCTCGCACCTTTGGGGCTCATGCTAAAAGCTAGCGGCGTAAAGCTAAAGGCGGTTTTGGCGGCACACAAAAACGGCTCGGCGCTTGTCGCTAGAAAAGAGACGGCGAGTTTGGGCGACTTGGTAGGCAAAAAAGTAGGCATCCCGTCTCGCTTTAGCACGCACTACTTTTTGCTAGAAAAGCTTTTAGGCGAGGCGGGACTGGCTGGAAAAGTGAGCGTGGTAGACATGGCGCCGACAGAGATGCCTTTTGCGCTCATGAGTCGCAAAATAGACGCCTACATAGTCGCTGAGCCTTTTGGGCAGCTGGCGGTGGCGAGGAATTTGGCGAAAAATTTGGTCTATAGCAAGCAGATAGCGCCTTCTCACATCTGTTGTGTGCTAAATTTTTTCGAGGACGTTTTGGCGCAAAGTGGCTTTGGCGAGGTTTTGGACGGGTTTAAAGAGGCGGCGGCTTTTGTCTCAAAAAACAGAGACGAAGCGGCGCGGTTGGGCGCAAAAGTGCTAGGACAACGTGAGAAAATTTTGCGTTATGTTTTAGAACAAGAGATAGTCGAATTTGGCGATGTAACGCTAAAAAAAGAAGATTTTGAGCAGTTGCGGGCGTTTTTGGTGGAGAAAAAACTAGCTACAAAGGCTTTGGAGGGGTTAAATTTGGACGAATATTTGGCGGTTTGATTCGGAAAACAGAGTGCGGAATGCGTTCAGAGTGTGGAATTTGCGATTATCGATAATAAACAATTCCGTTTTCTGTTCTCTGCATTCTGTTTTCCGTTACCGCCGTCATTCTGAGTGGAGCTAGCGAGGCGAAGAATCCACCGCCTTTTAGGCGAGTAAAAAAGTCAAATTCACAAAAAAGCGAATTTATAAAATTCTGTTTTCCAAAACGGGGTCGCAGGGGCGAAAGCCCCCGTCCCCCTGTCTCTGCCAAAACTCTCTTTGAGCTTTAGCAAAAAGAGAGTTTTGGCAGAGACTTAAAAAAGCGTTAGCTTTTTACATACGGAAAACGGAGTGCGGAGAACGGAAAACGGAATTTTACAAATTTGCTTTTTTGTGAATTTAAAGAAACATTTTTACTTTGCAAAAAGCGCTTCGCCTGTTTTACACAGAAACATCGGCTAACGCCGAGCGCTTCGCCTGTTTTGGTTTTTTGACTTACTCAAATTTCAGGGGATTCTTCGGTCGGCAAAAGCCTCCCTCAGAATGACGGCGTTTGGTTTTGGCTTTTTCGAATTTTAAGCATTTTCTCCCTCAAATTTTGAAAGCGTAAAAAGTCAAATTCACGAAAAGCAAAAACAGACCGCCGTCATTCTGAGTGGAGCTAGCGAGGCGAAGAATCCACCGCCTTTTAGGCGAGTAAAAAAGTCAAATTCACAAAAAAGCGAATTTATAAAATTCTGTTTTCTGTTTTCCGCACTCTGTTTTCCGATAGGTAAAAAGCTAACGCTTTTTAAAAGTCCCGCCACCGTTTTCTTTTTCGATAAATCTCAAAAGAAAACGGTGGCGGGACAGGCGGACGGGGGCTAGTGCCCCTGCGACCCCGTTTCGGAAAACGGAATACAGAAAACTGAGAACGGAATTTTGCAAATTTGCTTTTTTGTGAATTTTGAGATTCTACTCGCTCAAATTTCAGGGGATTCTTCGGTCGCTACGCAACCCTTGCGAATGACGGCGGTACCAGAAAGCAGAATGCGGAAAACAGAAAACGGAATTTGTGAAAATTCGCTTTTTTGCGAATTTGGCTTTTTACTCGCTAAAAAGGCAGGGGATTCTTCGGGCTGTCGCCCTTGCGTTCGTAAATTCTTTTTCAAATTTTGTTTATTTTAAGGCATAAAATGAAATATATACATAAACTTTTAGTGCTTGCTTTGCTTTTGTGCGTGTGGCAAATTTGCAGTAGCGAGCTAGTTCCTTCTCCAAAAGAGAGCTTAGTAGCACTCTATGAGCTTGCCACGAGTGGCGCTTTGCACACAGGCATCACCCACTCACTCTACCGCTACGCCATCGGGCTTTTTTTGGGCGTGGTGGCAGGCACTTTAGTCGGTTTTGCGTTTGGGCTTTTGCCGCGAGTTGCTGCGGCTTTTGACCCAGTCGTTAGCATTCTCCGTCCCATCTCACCCATCGCGTGGACTCCGCTAGTCGTCATCGTCTTTGGCATCGGCGACAAACCGACCGTGTTCATCATCGCTTACGCCGTCTTTTTTCCCGTGCTTTTGCTGGCGGTAAAAGCACTCCACGACGTCCCAAAAGAGCTCATCGCAGTCGCTAAAAACTTCGGCGCTTCACGCATGCAAATTTTTACCGGCGTCATCTTTCCATCAAGCTGCCTTACGCTCATCTCTAGCCTAAAACTCGCCGCCTCGCTAGCGTGGATAAACCTCGTCGTAGGCGAGATGCTGGGCTCACAAACTGGGCTTGGCTACCTCATAATAGACGCTCGGAATCAGCTTCGCATCGACAGCGTTTTAGCCGTCATATGTGTCATAGGCTGCATCGGCTGGCTCATAAACGGCTTTTTTCACATGCTAGAAAGGCGAATTTCAAGGAGGTTTGGCTATGATAAAGATCTCAAATCTTAAAAAATCTTTTGCAAACACGCAAATTTTGCACGATATAAATTTACACATAAAACCGAACGAATTTTGTGTTTTGCTGGGTGCGAGTGGCTCAGGCAAGACGACTTTGCTGAAAATTTTAAGCGGGTATGAGACGTTTGAAAGTGGCTTTGTGGAGATGGACGGCAGGCGTTTTGTGGGGCGAGTGGAGGCGCACAAGTCGCGGCAGATCATTACGCAAAACTACTCTTTGATGCCGTGGATGCGCGCGGTGGATAACATAAAATTTGCACTTCGGTGTGCTGGTTTTGGAGAGAGTGGCGAGGTGGAGAGGCGTGCTTTGCGGTTTTTGGAGCTAGTCGGGCTGGGTGAGCGGGCGCAAAACTACCCGCACTCGCTCAGTGGCGGACAGCAGCAGCGAGTAGCCATCGCGCGAGCGTTGAGCCTTGACCCGAAAGTTTTGTTTTTGGACGAGCCGTTTTCGGCACTTGACCCCATCACGCGTCTAAATTTGCAGGTGGAGCTGAAAAAGGTGGTGGCAAATGCGACTGCTGTTTTTGTAACACATGACATAGACGAGGCGCTTTTTTTGGGCGACAAAATAGTAGTTTTGCACGGTGGCGAGATTCTAAAAGAGCTGAAGAATCCACGCTTTGAGACGCACTCGGCGCGGTATTTTGAGATAAAGGCGGAGATTTTTCGGCTGATAAGTGGCGAGAGAAGCGAGATAGAGTATGTTATTTGATTTTGTTTTTGGAGTTATGAGTGCGTTCGGAAAACGGAAAACTGAAAGCAGAAAACGGAATGCGGAATGCGTTCAGAGTGCGGAATTTGCGATTATCGATAATAAACAATTCCGTTTTCTGTTCTCTGTATTCCGTTTTCCGTTACCGCCGTCATTCTGAGGGAGGCAAAAGCCGACCGAAGAATCCCCTGCCTTGTGAGCGGGTAGAATCTCTGAAATTTACGAAAAGCGAATTTACTAAATTCCGTTCTCCGTTCTCTGTTTTCCGTTTTCCGATAGGTAAAAAGCTAACGCTTTTTTGTTAGCCTCCGCCTTTGCAAACCTTTTCGCTAAAGCTCAAAGGTTTGCAAAGGCGGAGGCTGGAGGACGGGGGACAGCGCCCCTGCGACCCCATTTAGAATGCGGAATGCGTTTTGACATCAAACATCTTTTAGTTTTCGTGCGACTTTTTCACCCACCACGCTCGCTAGCACCTCTTCGCTCGCCTCAAAAACCGCACCAAACGACCCAAAAGCCGCCAGTAGCTTTTTTTGCACTGCCACACTCACGCCCAAACCGCCCAAATTTAACGCAAGCTTGTCTCGTTTCTTTTTGTGAAATGTGATGGCAAACCTGTGCGCTTCGTCCCTCAAAGCCTGCAAAAAAAGTAGCTTTTCATCTCTTTTGTCTAGCACCACTTCGCCAAATTTGCACCAAATTTTGTCCTTTGCGCCGCCTTTTGCGCGGTGAGCTTTTGCGTCTATTTTCTCCTTTGCCAGCGCCATCACCTCCACGTTTGCGCCGCTACTTGCCACCACATCTTGTGCTAGCTTCAAAAGCGCTTCGCCGCCGTCTATGAGCCACAAGTCTGGCGGTGAAAGCTCGTCAAATTTAAGCGCACGGCGGCGTAAAACCTCGCTCATCTGCTCGTAGTCGCTTTTGCCTGTGAGATGAAAGTGTCTGTAACTGCCCTTACACCAACGCCCGCCCCAAATTTTGCCATCTTCGCAAAACTCCCACGCCACCATCGCCCCCACGACCGCTTCGCCAAAAAGATGCGAGTTGTCAAAAACCTCCACTTTTCGTGGCAAATTTGTAAGCGAAAAAAACGAGGCAAATTCGTCCAAAGCAGCGAGTTTTTTGCTGCTTGCGTCCAGTGAAAGTGCGGCGTTTGCTTTGGCGATGTCGCAAAGCTGTTTTTTGTCGCCCACTTTTGGCACGCTTATGTTAAATTTGTGTCCGTGTAGTTTTGTGAGGACTTCTGAAAGGACGGCGGCGTTTTCAAACTCTTCGTTTGTGTAAATTTTTGTAGAGACGAGTGGAATTTCGGGTGAAAAAGCGCGCAAGATGGCTTGTGTAAAGAGCTCGTTGCTTTCGGCGGTTGTAGTCGTGAGCGTTTTAACGCCTGCGACAACGCCATTTCTAACGCTAAAATGTGCGATGGCACTGGCGTTTTTTAGCGACTCTACAGCGAAAATTTCAAAGTCTTCAAGCTTTGCTATGTCTACTTTGACGTGTGCTTTGCTTACTTCTTTTATGATTTTGGCTTGGTCTCGCAAAGCAGCAGCCTCTTCAAAACGCTCATTTGCAGCAGCACAAAGCATCTTTTCTTCTAGCGGACGGACTAGCAAAAGTGGGTTTTTTAGCGATTCTATGGCGGAGTCTAGGACGCTTTTGTAGTCAAATTTGCTAACGCGGTTTTCGCAGGGTGCTAGGCAGCGTTTTATTTGGTAAAAGAGGCAGGCTTTTGCTTTGCAGTTTCGTTTTTGGACGAGTGGAAAGAGTGTGTAGAGTGCTTTTAGGATTTCGTTTGCGCCTTTGTAAAAAGGACCGAAGTAGAGGTAGTTTTTGCCTTTGGCGACTTTTCTGGTGATCTCTGGGCGTGGAAATGGCGCACTTAAGTCAAAGCAGATGTAGGGGTAGGTTTTGTCATCTCGTAAGAGAATGTTGTAGTGCGGTTTTAGCTGTTTTATGAGCGAATTTTCTAAGATGAGCGCGTCTGCTTCGCTGGCGGTTATGGTGGTGTGGAGGCTTTTAACCTCGCTGACCATTTTGGCGATTCTGGGCGAAAGCGTGGCGTTTTGTCGAAAGTAGCTCAAAACGCGGTTTTTTAGGTTTTTGGCTTTGCCGACGTAGAGGAGAGTGCCATTTTTGTCAAAATATCTGTAAACGCCGGGGTTTGTCGGGAGGTTTTTTAGCTGGTCTTGGAGTGTTTGTGTTTGTTGCATGTGTTGCCTTTGTTCGGAATGCGTTCGGAAAACGGAAAACGGAGAACGGAGAACGGAAAACGGATTGTGTTCGAAGTGCGGAAATTTGCTATTCTCTAGAATCGACAAATAAATTCACGAAAAAGCGAATTTTCACAAATTCCGTTTTCCGTTTTCCGCATTCTGTTTTCCGATAGGTAAAAAGCTAACGCTTTTTAAAAGTCCCGCTGCCATTTTCTTTTTCGATAAATCTCAAAAGAAAATGGCAGCGGGACAGGCGGGCGGGGGCAAGCCCCTGCGACCCCATTTAGAGTGCGGAAAACAGAAAAAGAAGTGCGGAAATTTACGATTCTAAATTTTTGACAAATTTAAATTTAGGGCATCTCTAAAAACCAGTTTGGCTCGGTTTTTCGGAGTGTTTTTAGGGATTT
>DCIZ01000086.1:0-2338 GCA_002317305.1 Campylobacter sp. UBA1713 | reverse complement strand
ACAAACGAAAAAGCAAGCCACCAAATTCAGTTAAATGGTTTTTTAGAGGTGCCCTTTAGCCATTTCGTGCTCTTTTTTCAGCGGTGCGTTTTAAATTTTCGCACATTTTTAGCGTTTCGCGAAGTTTTTCAAAAGCGTCAAAAACGGCTCTATCTTTTGCCTCGTTTACAAAACCAGAAGTGGCTTTTGGTGCTACGGGAAAGATGGGCGGGAGGTAGAATTTCAAAAGCTCAAACGGGCGTTTTGTCTGAAAAAATTTGACATCATTTACCTCTTTTAGCGTGCTACTTTCGTTTTTTTCGTTGTAGCTTTTTAACAAACTTTTTATCAAACTTATGTTACTATCGTGTTTTAATTCTTGCAAGTAAGCGGCGTGTTCGGTCGCTGCAAAGATCTTGTTTTCTTTTACGTAGACATACTTAATGAGCTTAAAGCGAGTAGGTCCTAGAAGCGCAAGAACTTTGAGTGCCTCGTCTGCTGCCTTGACTTTTTGAAAAAGAGGTTGGTTTAAGATATGCGAAATTATTTGAGAACTTTTCATTTGGTGATTATAGCAATTTTTGCTTTAATTTGTCTTAGCGGTTGCGGCTTTAAGAAAGATCCGTATTTTGGCTATTCGGCTGGTGGTAACAGTCGTGGCGCTGGAGTCTCTGGTAATGCAGGGATGAGATTAAGATTCTAAAGGATTCACATGATAGTAGTTTTGGATTTTGGCTCTCAGTATACACAGCTTATAGTGAGGCGTTTGCGTGAGATGGGTTTTTACGCAGAGCTTGCGCCGTTTGACGTAAAGGCAGAAGCGTTGCGAGCAAAGGGAGCAAAGGGCGTGGTGCTTAGTGGCGGACCTTCTAGCGTTTACTGGGCAGATGCCTACAGGTGCGACGAAGGCGTGTGGAATTTGGGCGTGCCGCTTTTGGGCGTTTGTTATGGCATGCAGCTCATGGCAGACACGTTTGGCGGTGAAGTAGTCGCGGCAAACGAAAAAGAATTTGGAAAGGCAAATTTGAATTTGGCTACTAAAAGCCCGCTTTTTAACGGCGTAAAAGATGGAAGTGTGGTTTGGATGAGCCACTCGGACAAAGTTACTCGTTTGCCTGTTGGTTTTGAAATTTTAGCCACAAGCGACAACAGCGAATTTTGTGTTTTTGGAGACGAGGCGCGAAAATTTTACGCTTTGCAGTTTCACCCAGAGGTGGCACACAGCGAATTTGGTGCGAAAATTTTAGAAAATTTCGCGCGAATTTGTGGGCTTGAGAGCAACTGGAGCATGGGAAATTTTGCTAAAAAGATATCTAGCGAGCTAAAAGTGCGTGTAAAAAAAGACGAAAAGGTGCTTTGTGCGGTGAGCGGTGGCGTGGACAGCTCAGTCGTGGCGGCACTGCTGGCGCACGCAGTGCCAGAGAATCTCGAGGCGGTTTTTGTAGACAACGGACTTTTGCGGACAAATGAGGCTGAGATGGTAAAGCAGATGTTTGCTTTAAAGCTGGGCGTAAAGCTGAATTTTGTAGACGCGAGCGAGCTCTTTTTGTCGCGGCTATCAGGCGTGGTAGATCCTGAAAAGAAGCGAAAGATCATAGGCGAGACTTTCATAGAGGTGTTTGAAAAAGAGGCACGCAAATTTGAAAATGTGAAGTATTTGGCGCAAGGCACTCTCTACACAGACATCATAGAGAGTAGCGTGGGCGGGGCAGGCAAGACCATAAAAAGCCATCACAATGTGGGCGGACTGCCGGAGTGGATGAAATTTGAGCTAATAGAGCCTTTGCGTGAGATTTTTAAAGACGAGGTGAGGGCACTGGGGCTTGAGCTGGGGCTAAGTCGGGACGTGGTTTTTAGGCATCCGTTTCCAGGACCGGGGCTAGCCATTCGCATCATGGGCGAGGTGACTCGTGAGCGGTTAGAGATTTTGAGAAAGGCGGACGTAATTTTGCGAGATGAGCTAAAAGCGAGTGGCTGGTATGACAAGACGTGGCAGGCGTTTTGCGTTTTGTTAAATGTTCAGTCGGTGGGCGTGATGGGCGACAACAGGACGTATGAAAACGCCGTGTGTGTGCGAGTGGTGGATGCAAGCGATGGCATGACCGCTTCGTTTTCACGCTTGCCATATGAGCTTTTAGAGCGAGTTAGTCGGCGCATCATAAACGAGGTAAATGGCATCAACCGCGTAGTTTATGACATCTCGAGCAAGCCACCAGCGACTATAGAGTGGGAGTGAGGGAAAAATAGCAAAGCAAATTCATGTTAAGTTAATTTTATATTTGTATATTTATTATTAAAAGGGCATCTCTAAAAACCAGTTTGGCTTGATTTTTTCGGAGTGTTTTACAGGAAACATTTT
>DCIZ01000049.1:3990-5873 GCA_002317305.1 Campylobacter sp. UBA1713 | reverse complement strand
ACTATAAAAAAAGCGTTAGCTTTTTACCAAAATTTGCTTTATTTTAAATTTGACGCTTCTACTCGCTCAAATTTCAGGGGATTCTTCGGTCGGTAACGGAAAACGGAATGCGGAATGCAGAAAACGGAATTTGTCAAAATTTGCTTTTTTGCGAATTTTAAGATTCTACTCGCTCAAATTTCAGGGGATTCTTCGGTCGGCAAAAGCCTCCCTTGCGAATGACGGCGTTGCACTTTCGTTTCGCATTTTTGCGAATTTGTCCCTCGAAATGCGGGAGATTCTTTGTTCCGCCTCCCTTGCGAATGACGGCGTTGTTCGTGCCTTTTTGTGAATTTGGCTTTTTACTCGCTCAAATTTCAGGGGATTCTTCGGTCGGCAAAAGCCTCCCTCAGAATGACGGCGTTGCACTTGCGTTTCGCATTTTTGCGAATTTGTCCCTCGAAATGCGGTGGAATTTTTTGTTTCGCAACGCTTGCGAATGACGGCGTTAGTTTGGGCTTTTTCGAATTTTATGCAAATTTAAAAAAGTCAAACAAACGCCGTCATTCTGAGGGAGGCGTAGCCGACCGAAGAATCCCCTGCCTGGCGAGGGCGGAAAAAGTCAAATTTGCTTTTTTGCGAATTTGGCTTTTTACTTGCTCAAATTTCAGGGGATTTTTCGGTCGCTGTCGCAACCCTTGCGAATGACGGCTTTGCACTTGCGTTTTGTATTTTTGCGAATTTACGCCCTTAACGTCGAATCAACGCCGAGAGAAAAATTCTCAAAATGCGAAAAAAATCAAATCAACGCCGTCATTCTGAGCGCAAGCGAAGAATCCCCCGCCTGGCAAGGGCAGAAAAAGTCAAATTTGCTTTTTCGTGAATTTGCAGATTCTATCTATTTACACACTCAAATTTTGCCCTACACATCTTTTTCTTTTAGGCTTTTTAGCACTTTTTGTAGCGTTTCAGCAGGCTCATCGCTACTGACGTCTAGCTTTTGGCACGAGGCGTGTAGGGCGGTTTCTAAATTTGCCAAGCGGTCTAAAATATAGACAAAAAGTTCGCCATTTACGTCTGGCAGTTTGCCGTGTTCTAGTGGCTCTTTTTCGCGCTCGCCGACTACTCGTGCGGGGATTCCTACCGCCGTGCAGTTGTCGCCGACATCGCGAATGACGACAGAATTTGCGCCTATTTTGCTATTTTCGCCGATGGTGATGTTGCCTAGCACCTTTGCGCCCGCGCCGACTACTACGCCGTTTTTTAGCGTGGGGTGGCGTTTGCCACGGCTCAAACTCACGCCGCCGAGTGTTACGCCTTGGTAGATGAGGCACTCGTCGCCGATGCAAGCCGTCTCGCCGATGACGACGCCAGTTGCGTGGTCTAAAAATACGCGGCGTCCGATGGTAGCACCAGGATGCAAGTCTACTCGCGTGAGAAAGTTGCTAACTCCAGCCACTGCTCGTGCCAGCCTTTTCCAGCCATGCCGCCAAAGCAAATTTGCAAAGCGATAGTGCACGATAGCCCAAACGCCGGGGTAGTTGAAAAATAGCTCAAAAACGCCGCGAAATGCGGGGTCTTGTCTCTTTGGTTCTTTTAAATCTTCAAGTATTATCGAAAAAAAACTCACAGGTCTCCTTTATTCGGAAAACGGAAAACAGAATGCGGAAAACGGAATGCGTGCGGAGTGCGGAAATTTGCGATTCTCGAAAAAGCACAAATAAACGCCGTCATTCTGAGGGAGCCGTAAGGCGACCGAAGAATCCCCCGCCTTTTGAGCGAGTAAAAAGCCAAATTCACAAAAAAGCAAATTTTCATAAATTCCGTTTTCCGCACTCCGTTTTCCGTTTTCCGTATGTAAAAAGCTAACGCTTTTTTATTTGTCCCGCCGCCGTTTTCTTTTT
>DCIZ01000049.1:0-3984 GCA_002317305.1 Campylobacter sp. UBA1713 | reverse complement strand
AAAGAAAACGGCGGCGGGACGGTGGACGGGGGCTTTCGCCCCTGCGACCCCTTTCGGAGTGCGGAATGCATTCAGAACGCGGATTGCGGATTGCGGAAATTTGCGATTCTCGAAAAAGCACAAATCAACGCCGTCATTCGCAATGGTTGCGTAAGGCGACCGAAGAATCCCCCGCGTTCAGAAAGCGGAGTGCGGAAAACGGAAAACAGAATTTGTGAAAATTTGTTTTTTCGTGAATTTTAAGATTCTACTCGCTCAAATTTCAGGGGATTCTTCGGTCGGCTTTGCCTCCCTTGCGAATGACGGCTTTGCATTTGCGTTTCGCATTTTTGCGAATTTACGCCCTTAACGTCGAATCAACGCCGAGAGAGAAAATTTTCAAAATGCGAAAAAAGTCAAATCAACGCCGTCATTCTGAGCGCAAGCGAAGA
This sequence comes from Campylobacter sp. UBA1713, assembly GCA_002317305.1. Lineage (GTDB taxonomy): Bacteria > Campylobacterota > Campylobacteria > Campylobacterales > Campylobacteraceae > Campylobacter. The sequence continues at coordinate 3,553 of DCIZ01000049.1, read as the reverse complement.
ATCTCCTGCCTGGCGAGGGCGGAAAATGTCAAATTTGTTTTTTCGTGAATTTTAAGATTCTACTCGCTCAAATTTCAGGGGATTCTTCGGTCGGCTTTGCCTCCCTTGCGAATGACGGCTTCGCACTGCTTTTTTGTGAATTTTCAGATTCTACTCGTTTTTGTTTTGCAAATTCCGAATCTAGTCAAAAAGCCCCGCCCCTTCGTTTTCAGCGACAGAAAAAGCAAGCGCCACTTCGTTAAATTCGCCGTGCACAAGCAAGTAGCGAAAGTCGCCCACCACCGCCACACTCTCGCGGCTCACTTCGCCAAAAACGACACGAATCTCCTCTTTTGTTTGGCTTCGTAGCCACGCCGCCACTCGAGCCAGCAGCCTCTCGTCCTCCTCAACCACTATGACCTTTTGCCCTTCGCCAAAACCTACCAAATTTAAATTTGCGTTTAAAAAAAGAGGGCGAAAGTGCCCAAATTCACGCAAATTTTTAAACCGCACCGCCACGCCCAACGTTTGCAAAAAACGCACCACAGCGCCTAGCTCGCCAGCGAAAATCCGCGCAAAAGCAAGATCTTTAAAAAAAGCACCGCCGACTTCAAAAGTGGTGAAAAAAAACGACCCTTTTGAGAGGTTTGCCACCTCTTTAAGTGGCGTTAGCGTCTCGACTTCTAGCGCTATTTTGCTTGCCATTTCGCTCTCCATCACCACCACGTCGCCACTGGCGGCTTCTAAAATTTGAAAAAGCACGCGTGTGGGGTTTGAGTTTAGGATGCGAATGTTTTTTGGCAAAAAAACGTGCGAAAAAAGCTCCAAAATGAGCCAGTCGCTCGCCACAACGCGAAGGCGTTTTTCCATCAAAAAAAACTTCACGAGGCGCAAAACGGCGTCTTTTATGCTCTTTACCGCCAGCACCGCTACATCGCCAAATTTGCCTTTTTTGTTTTTGTGCCAAAACATGCTCGCATCGCCTTGTAAAACCACCGCAAAAACCCCGAGCTCAACCGCCACAAGTGCGTCCTCTTCGTCAAAGGCGAAAAAACAGCAGTTTTGTTTTATTTGTTTTAGGCTCACTGCAAAGTTTTCTACGCTTAGTTCAAAAGGTTTGTTGACAAATTCGCCGTTTATAATGTTTGCTAGTTCGTTGATCTTCATCTTTTTTGTAAAATATTTTTTATTTGTTTCGCTCGCCTAAAATTTCAGGGGATTCTTCGCTTGCGCTCAGAATGACGGCTTCGCACTGCTTTTTCGTGAATTTGGCGATTCACTTGCTCAAATTTCAGGAGATTATTCACTACGCACTACGCATGTAAAAGCTAACGCTTTTTATTTGTCCCGCCGCCGTTTTCTTTTTCGATAAATCTCAAAAGAAAATGGCGGCGGGACGGGCGGACGGGGGCTTTCGCCCCTTCGACCCCTTATATCTCTCCGCACTCCGAACGCACTCTGCATTCCGAACGCACTCCGAAATTCACCCCACCAAAGCGCCGTTTTTCACGCCACTAAGTGTAGTCAGTAGCACCAAAGAGCCATCGTTTGCGCTTAGAATCATTCCCTCGCTCACAAGCCCCATCATCTTTCGTGGTGGCAAATTTGTCAGCACCACAAGCTTCTTGCCCACAAGCAAAGTAGGGTCGTAAAATTTGGCGATGCCACTTAAAATTTGGCGTGGCTTTTCCTCGCCTATGTCTATGCTAAATTTTAGCAGTTTTTCGCTACCTTCTACCCGCTCGCACGCCAAAACCGTCCCGACTTTCATAACGCACTTTGCAAATTCCTCTATCTTAATCTCATTAGAAACGCTTTTTGTCTCAGCCTTAACCGCTTGGGCGGGCACGGCAGGCTTTGCGAGCAGCTCACTCTCCACTCTCATAAAAAGCGGTTCGCACGGGCTACAATGCAAATTCACTAGCTCACGCAAATTCTCAAACCGCACTTCGCCGCCGAGCGTTTTTACTATCTTCTCTGCTGTGCGTGGCATGACCGCACTCAGTAAAGTCGCCGCTCGCAAAAGCAAATTTGCCGCAAGTGCCACGACCGTGTTTGCCTTTTTTGTTTCGCCATTTTTTACCAAATTCCACGGCTCATACTTTGCGATGCTAGCGTTTGCTATGCTAAGCACTTGCCAGATCTCCTCTAAATAGCGGTTAAAAGCGATCTGCTCAACGCTAGCAACTGCCGCCTCTATGTGAGCGCTTGCACGCGTTAGCTCCTCGCTAAAATTCTCCGCCACATCGCTAGCATCTAGCGCAAACGCCGAGTAGCGACTAGCCATGCCCACAACGCGACTAAGTAAATTTCCTAAGTCGTTGCAAAGCTCGCTGTTTATGCGTTCTATAAATGCGCGTTGTGAAAAGTCGCCATCTTGTCCAAAAGGGACTTCACGGAGCAAAAAGTAGCGAAACTGCTCTAGCCCGTAAGCCTCTGCTACTTGTGCTGGATCTACTACGTTGCCTAGCGACTTGCTCATCTTTCGCCCTTCTCTTGTCCACCAGCCGTGCGCGGCGACTTTTTTTGGAAGTGGCAAGTCCAAAGAGAGTAAAAAGGCAGGCCAGTAGACGGCGTGAAAACGCAAAATGTCTTTGCCGACAACATGCGTCATGTTAGCAGTTAGGTCAAATTTGCCTTTGTGTTTTAGTGTAGAGATGTAGTTTACGAGTGCATCTAGCCAAACGTATATGACATGTTTTGGTTCGTTTAGAGTTTCTGGGAGTTTGATGCCCCACTCAAAGCTTGTTCTGGTGATGGAGAGGTCTTTTAGTCCGCTTTTTACAAAACTCACCACTTCGCTTTTTTTGCCACGTGGAATGACAGCATCGCTACTTTCATACCACTCTAAAAGTGCTTTTTCGTAGCGACTTAGGCGGAAAAAGTAGCTTTCTTCTTTTACGAGGCGTGTCTTTTTGCCGCAGTCAGGGCAGCACTCGCCGTCTACTAGCTGTGAATTTGTAAAAAAACTCTCGCAACTAACGCAGTAGTTGCCTTCATATTCGCCTTTGTAAATGTCCCCTTTTTTTAGCATGGTCTCAAAGGCGTCTTGGACGGTTTTTGTGTGGTAGTCATCTGTAGTCCTAATGAAGTGGTCGTAGCTTATCTCAAATTTGTCCCAAAGCGTTTTAAACTTGCCGCTTATCTCGTCAGCGTAGAGTTTTGGGCTTTTGCCGCGTTGCATGGCGGCTTCTTGGATCTTTTGTCCGTGCTCATCTGTGCCAGTCATAAAAAACGCACCTTCGCCGTTTAGGCGGTAGAATCGTGCTAGCGAGTCGCAGATGATGGTGGTGTAGGCATGCCCGATGTGCGGAATGTCGTTTACGTAGTAGATGGGAGTGGTGATGTATCTCATTTGTTGCCTTTTGTTTTTATTAGATATGTTCGCCTTTTATTTGTCAAAGGGGTCGCAGGGGCAAAGCCCCCGTCCTGCCGTCTCGCCGCCGTTTTTTTTTGAGATTTATCGAAAAGAAAATGGTGGCGAGACTAGAGGGCACCTCTAAAAAACCATTTAAGTAAATTTGGTGGCTTGCTTTTTCGTTTGTTTTTCGAGGAACGTTGTTTGCATATTTTT
>DCIZ01000031.1:5429-8727 GCA_002317305.1 Campylobacter sp. UBA1713 | reverse complement strand
GAAAAGAAAAACGGCGAGGGACAAAGAAAAAAGCATTGGTTTTTTACCAAATTTGCTAAAATTTAAATTTATCCTTTTTAGAGATTCTTTAAGCTTGCTTTGGTAAAATGTCGTTTTTCGAGTGAAAGGATTCTTGCTATGAGATGGTTTTTTTTGGGCGTTTTGGCGTTTTTTGTTTTTGGGTGTGCTAGCAAAGTCGACATGGTAAAAGATGGGCTAAATGCAAAGGCGAGTGGCGACTTTTCGCTGGCTTTTAAGCGGTTTAAAGCGGCGTGCGATGGCGGCGAGCCACACGGATGCACGGGGCTAGGCAACCTCTACCTAAAAGGCGAAGGTGTCAAAAAAGATGAAAAAACCGCACGTGAGCTTTTGCAAAAAGGGTGCGATGGCGGTGCTGGCGGCGGGTGCTTTTTGCTCGGGCGAGCTTTGGCAAAGAGTGGCGACAAAAGTGGCGCAAAGGTGTTTTTTGACCGCGCGTGCAAGATGGGCGTTGAGGTGGGCTGTGTGGGTCACATGATGAAGTGAGTGCGGAGTGATTCATGGGGTCGCAGGGGCTTGCCCCCGTCCCACCGTCCCGCCGCCATTTTCTTTGAGCTTTAGCGAAAAGAAAATGGCGGCGGGACTAAAAAGCGTTAGCTTTTTTACATATGGAGTGCGGAAATTGGCGATTATACAGAATCGTAAAACCAACGCCGTCATTCTGAGGGAGCGGTAGCGACCGAAGAATCCCCTGCCTGGCTAGCGAGTAGAATCTCCTAAAATTTGCAAAAAAGCAAATTTTCACAAATTCCGTTTTCTGTTTTCTGCATTCCGTTTTCCGTTCCGCACTCCGCATTCAGCGTTCCGCACTCTGAACGCAGTCGCAGTTTTGTAGTGTCATCTCCACGCCACAGAAGTGTTTGTGGTGCGTTTGCAAATGTTGCAAAAAGTGGCTGTTTTGCGGGCTCTCGTGTAGGACTATCTCGCGATTCACAAAAGCCACACGGCTAGCAAACGAAAGCGCCAAATTTACATCGTGGCAGACGACTATGATGCCAACACCAGCACGGTTTAGCTCACGCAAAAGCTCAAAAATTTGCACTTGTCCAGCGGGGTCTATGCTAGCGGTTGGCTCGTCTAACACCAGCACTTTTGCGCCCGTTACGAGTGCGCGCGCTATGTAAGCCCGCTGTCTTTGTCCGCCACTAAGCTCATAAATTCGCCTCTTTTCCAGCCCTTTTAGCCCCACTTTTTCTAGCACTTCCAGTGCCGCTTTTTTGTCGTTTTTGTCGTAACCGAGCATTTTTTTTACTCGTCCCATGAGCGCCACCTCTAGCACGCTGATGGGAAAAGCCGAATTTAGCGGTATATTTTGCGGGACAAAGCCTAGCATGTGTCGCATTTGGCGAGCAGGAAGCCCGCCTACTAGCACCTCGCCGCTGTTAGCACTCACAAGCGAGAGAATGAGCTTTAAGAGTGTGCTTTTGCCGCCGCCGTTTGGTCCTATGATGGACAAAAATTCGCCACTGCCAAATTCTAAATTTGCGTTTTTTAAGATGAGCTCTTTGTCATATGCAAAGCTGACGTTTTTTAGACTAATTTGCATTTTCTAGTGCTTTCATCACGTTTAGTAGCTCGCTCTCCACGTTTTCTGACATGTGGTCGGCGGTCGTTACCTTTGCGTTAGTGGCTTTTGCTATCTCGTTTAAGCCGTTTTTTGTAAAGCCGGGCGTGCTAAAAACCACGCCCACGTTTGCGCTCGTGCTAACTCGCCCTATCTTTATGAGGTCGGCTGGTTTTATCTCTTTGCCCTCTTGCTCTATGCCTAGCTGTATGAGTTTGTAGCGCTCTGCAAAGTAGCCCCAGCTCGGGTGCATGACGATGAAAGTTTTGCGTTTTACGTTCTCTGAAATTCGCGTAAGTTCAGCGTGAAGTGCATCAAGCCGTGCGTGAATTTTGTCTAAATTTAAGAAAAACTGCATTTTTTTGTCGGGGTAGAGTTCGCCAAGCGCGTTTGCTATGTTTGTCGTTTGGGTTTTTAGTAGCACAGGGTCTAGCCAAATGTGCGGGTCGCTCTCGTGCTTGTGTCCATCGTAGTCCTCGTCGCCTTCTAGCTTTTTGACATCTTTGTCAATGTGAAAGATTTTCATCTTTTTGTTTACGCTGCTAAATTTGGGAATCCACTTCTCTTCGTAGTCGATGCCGATGGCAAAAAACGCCTTTGCGCGTGCCAGCTTTTTCATCTGTGAAACGCTCGGTTCGTAAGTGTGAGCATCTTTGCCTTTTTGGACCATCACTTCGACCTTTACGCTGTTGCCGCTTATCTCTTTTATGTAGCTAGCGAGTGGCTGAATCGAGACGACAACCAAGTCAGCGGCAGCTGCAAAAACCGAAAAACAAAAAATAAGTAGAATTTTTTTTAACATTGTCTGCCTTTTTAGTTGAGATAAAGTTAAAATTATAACAAATTAAGCTTAATTTTGTAAAAATACTGGCATTTTAAAAATAAATGTTAAGTTAAATTTAAGGAACAAAAATGCATCACGATATACTTCACGGCGTTATAAACTTCATGGAACAAGGGTTTTCCGAACACAAAGAGCTTTTCGAGAGTTTAAGCTCACACCAGTCGCCACACACGCTTTTTGTGGGCTGCAGCGACTCAAGGGTCGTGCCGAGCCTCATCACGCAAACGCGTCCGGGCGAGCTTTTCATAGTGCGAAATGTCGCAAACATCGTCCCGCCTTACAGGCTTAGCACCGACTACGCTGCGACCACGTCCGCCATCGAATACGCCCTAAACGCACTGCCCATCTCCCAAGCCGTCATATGCGGGCACAGCAACTGCGGCGGCTGCCACGCACTCTACGCTGAGAATCTTTCGCATTTGCCAAATTTGGCAAAGTGGCTGGAGCTGGCTAGCGACGTGAGGAGTGAGGTTTTGGCATATCCAAATTTGACGCCCGCAAAGCGTGAGTGGCTAACAGAGAGGCTAAACATCATAAACTCATACGCGCATTTGCTGGACTACCCAGGCGTGAGGGAGCGTGTGGCGGAGGGAGCGCTGAAAATTTACGGCTGGCACTACATCATAGAGACGGGGGAGATATTTAACTACATAAGCGAGACGGGCGAATTTGCTTTGATCTCGAAGTGATTCGGAGTGCGTAGTGCGGAATTTGCGATTCTACAGAATCGTCAAATTCACGAAAAAGCGAATTTTACAAATTCCGCTTTCCGCATTCCGCTTTCTGAAAGGGGTCGCAGGGGCAACGCCCCCGCCCGCCCGTCTCGCCGCCGTTTTTCTTTTCGATAAATC
>DCIZ01000031.1:3718-5289 GCA_002317305.1 Campylobacter sp. UBA1713 | reverse complement strand
TTCGGTCGGCTACGCCTCCCTCAGAATACGGCGTTTGGTTTTTGCGTTTTTCTAATTTGACAAATTTACCCGAAAATTTTGCCAAACAAAGATGGCGCAGAGATGACCAAAAACGCAAGCAAGCTAATGAGCGAAAGTGTGATGATGCCCGAATTTAGCGCCTTAAACTCTCGTTTTACTAGCTTTATGATGGCATAAGCTATAAAGCCCACGCTTAGCCCGACTGTGATAGAGTAAGTCAAAGGCATCAAAACCACCGTGAAAAAAGTCGCCACGCAGATGGCAGGGTCTGAGTAGTCTATTTTGCCAAGTTCGCTAAACATCAAAACGCCCACCATAACAAGAATCGGGTAGATGGCGTTTGCGGGAATAGCGCCAAAAAGTGGCAAGAAAAATAGCGTTAGCACAAACAAAAGTCCCGTAAAAACGGCAGTTAGTCCCGTTCGTCCGCCAGCCTCCACGCCGCTAGCACTCTCAGCAAAAGCGGTGATGGTGCTCGTGCCAAAAACCGCGCCCGCAGCACTTGCTATGGCGTCGCTTTCTAGGTTTTTGGCTAGTTTTTTCGTCCCTTCTTCGTCCTTTTCGCTAAACAAATTTGCCCTGTTGCAAACGCCCGTTAGCGTGCCGATGGAGTCAAAAAGATGCGTTACAAAAAAGGTCAAAATGGCAGGCATCAAGGCTAGTTTAAAAGCGCCCATTATGTCAAGCTGGGCAAAGATGGGCGAAATAGAAGATGGCAACGCCACAACCGCACTCGGCGCTTCGTAAACGCCAAAAACCCACGCGATGACGCTAGTGAGTGCCACAGCTAGCACAAAGCCAGCTTTTAGGTTTAGCGCCCACGCAGCCAAAATGATGACAAGCCCGATGACGCCGATGAGCGTGGTAGGATTTGCGATGTTGCCGATGGTAACAAGCGTAGCAGGGCTAGCGACTATTAGCCCCATCTGTTTTAGCCCTATGAAGCAGATGAAAGCACCGATGCCGGCACTTATGGCGCGGCGAAGGTCAAGCGGAATGTTTTTTATGATCCAAATTCGAAAATTCGTAAAACTAAGCACGACAAAGATGACCGCACTGATGAACACCACGCCCAAAGCCGTCTGCCAGCTGACATTTTGGCTAAGCACAAGCCCGTAAGTAAAGTATGCGTTTAGCCCCATGCCCGCACTCAAAGCTACAGGCGTGTTTGCCCAAAAGCCGTTAAAAACGCACGCGATGGTGGTGATGATGGCAGTTACTGCTAGCACTGCCTCTTTTGGCATGCCCGCATCGGCTAAGATGAGCGCATTTACTGGGACGATATACATCATCGCTAGAAAAGTTGTAAGCCCGGCGTTAAACTCTTGTTTTACGCTTGTCTTGTTTTGACTAAGTTTGAAAAACTCTAACATAAATTCACCTTTTTTTTAAATTTTTGTTTTGTCGTGATGTGGAAATTTGCGAATTAGCAAATTTGTTAAGGGCATCTCTAAAAAACATTTTGGCTCGGTTTTTCGGAGCGTTTTTAGTGATTTTTTGTTTTAAAATGAGGATAATACTGACGTATTTGACGAATTTTAAGGCAAAAA
>DCIZ01000031.1:0-3579 GCA_002317305.1 Campylobacter sp. UBA1713 | reverse complement strand
GGACGGTGGGCGGGGGCTACGCCCCTGCGACCCCTTTGAGTTGCTACGCTCGTGAAATTTTAGCTTTACAAAATCGCTTGCGACCCCGTTTAAATTTATTAAACGATTTTAAACGATTTTACCATAAAAACTTTGATTTTGCTCTTAAATTTAGCTGAAAAATTCGCATTTACTTTTTTCTTATGGTTTTGATTAACGTTAAAATTGTATAATGAGAAATTAAAGAAAGTTAAACTATAATAAATCCAAGCAAATTTATTTTTAGGATTTTTCATGAAACATTTTGAAGTTCTAATCGTTGGTGGTGGCATAAGCGGCGCGGCGTGCTTTTTTACGCTTGCTAGATATACAGACGTAAAAAGCATCGGTTTAGTCGAAAAATACGACCGCATCGCCTCGCTAAACAGCGCGCCAAACGCCAACTCGCAGACGATTCACTGTGGCGACATAGAGACAAACTACACCTTTGAAAAAGCACGCGCCGTGAGACGCACATCGGCGATGATAGGCAGATACGCCAAAAAATTTGGGCTGGGCGAAAAGTGCGTTTTTGGCGGGCAAAAGATGGCGCTTGGCGTAGGCGATGCAGAAGTTGAGTTCATAACCAAACGTTGCGAGCAGTTTAAAGAACTCTACCCTTACTTAGAATTTTTCGACCGCGAAACACTGGCAAAAATAGAACCCGTCATAGTCGAAGGACGCAAAGAGAACATAGCGGCGATGGGCGTTAGAAGTGGCGAATTTACCACCGTTGACTACAACAAATTTGCCATTTCGCTTGTGGAGGAGGGCGAAAAAAGCGCAAAAGATAGCGGCAAAGCGACTGAAATTTTCTTTAACAGCGAAGTAACTAGCATCGCAAAAGATGGCGAAAGTAAATTTGTCGTTAAAACCAGAAACGGGCTAGAGATGAGCGCCGACTTTGTCATAGTAAACGCAGGCGCGCACTCGCTTTTTCTAGCGCACAAAATGGGACTAGGCAAGCACTTTGCCACCATTTGCATAGCGGGCAGTTTCTACCTCACGCGCCAAAAGATGCTAAACGGAAAAGTCTACATGGTGCAAAACCCAAAGCTACCTTTTGCCGCACTTCATGGCGATCCTGACTTGCTGGCGGGCGGTTGCACACGTTTTGGACCCACAGCACTTGCCATGCCAAAGCTAGAACGCTTTCACGGGACGTTTAAAAACTTTTTTGAATTTATGAAAAGCTTGAATTTTGACTCAAAAACGGCGGCGGTTTTGTGGGATTTGATGCGAGATAGCGACATACGAAACTACATCTTGCGTAACATCGCTTTTGAGATGCCTTTTGTAAACAAGTCGCTTTTTGTAAAAGACGCGCGCAAAATAGTCCCGACACTAAAAACGAGCGACATCTACTATGCAAAGGGCTTTGGTGGCGTGCGTGGACAGATAATAGACAAAGACGCTAGAAAGCTCATGCTGGGCGAAGCGAGCTTAAGCGATGGTGGTGCTATCTTTAACATGACGCCAAGCCCGGGTGCTACGAGCTGTTTAGGCAACGCCGAAGTGAGCGTGAAGAGAGTGTGCGAATTTTTGGGGCGTAAATTTGACAATGAGCAGTTTGAGGCGGATTATGTGCGGAAAACTGAAAACTGAAAACGGAGTGCGGAGAGCAGATGCCTTTTAAGTGAGTAGAATCTCTGAAATTTGCAAAAAAGCAAATTTGACTTTTTACCCCGTCAAATTTCAGGGGATTCTTCGGGAATGACGGCGTTGGTTTGTGCTTTTTTGATATTTTAACGTGCGGATTCTTCGCATGCAAATGACGGCGTTTTTTGGTGTTTGCACCATAAATTTAAAAAAACCAAATTTAAAAAAAAGGAACAACGATGGATTTTCGGACAGAAAAAGATACGATGGGCGAGATAAAAGTCCCAAACGAGAAGTATTGGGGTGCGCAAACTCAGAGGAGTTTGGAGAATTTCAAAATAGGCAGTGGCAAGATGCCGCGTGAGCTCATTTTGGCTTTTGGTGCGTTAAAAAAGGCGTGTGCGGTGGTAAATTTCAAACTCGGACGACTGGACGAGCAGAAAAAAGACGCCATCTCGCGTGCGTGCGACGAGGTGCAAAGTGGCGCTTTGGACGCAAATTTTCCGCTTGTCGTGTGGCAAACGGGCAGCGGAACGCAGACAAACATGAACGTAAACGAAGTGGTGGCAAACCGCGCTACTGAGATTCTCGGTGAAGATTTTCGCCTCCGAAAATTAGTCCATCCAAATGACGATGTAAACAAAGGTCAAAGCTCAAACGACACCTTTCCGACAGCGATGCGAGTGGCATTTTTGCAGGAGCTAAACGCCAAATTTTTCCCTGCTTTAAATTTGCTTTTGGCGACTTTGGAGGCAAAGACGGCGGAGTTTGCTAACATAGTAAAGATAGGCAGAACGCACCTTCAAGACGCCACGCCGCTCACACTCGGGCAGGAGTTTAGCGGATATGCACACATGCTAAAAGCGAGCAAAGCGCAGGTCGAGGCGGCGGCGGAATTTTTGCGTGAGCTAGCCATCGGCGGAACGGCGGTGGGAACGGGGCTAAACAGCCACCCGCGTTTTAGCGAGATGGTGAGCGAGGAGCTTACAAATTTGACTGGCATTAAATTTGTAAGCCACCCGAACAAATTTCACGCACTTACTAGCCACGATGCGGAGGTTTTTTTGAGCGGTGCGTTAAATGCGCTTGCGGCGAATTTGATGAAAATAGCAAATGATGTGCGATTTTTGGCGAGCGGTCCTCGGTGTGGGCTGGGCGAGCTGGGAATTCCAGAAAACGAGCCGGGCAGCTCCATAATGCCGGGCAAAGTGAATCCTACGCAGTGCGAGGCGGTTACGATGGTGGCAGTTGAGGTGGCAGGAAACCACGCGGCGGTGGCTTTTGGGGCGAGTCAGGGCAACTTTGAACTGAACGTTTTTAAGCCAGTGATAGCGAAAAATTTGCTCGAGAGCATCGAGCTTTTGGCGGATGTGATGGTGAGTTTTAACGAGCATTGTGCGAGCGGGATAGTGGCAAATGAGGCTAAAATAGCGCAAAATTTGCAAAACAGCCTAATGCTTGTAACGGCGTTAAATCCGCACATAGGTTACGAAAATGCGGCGAAGATAGCAAAAACGGCACACAAAAACGGGACGACTTTGAGAGAAGAGGCGCTAAATTTGGGGCTTTTGACACAAGAGGAGTTTGAGGCGTGGGTGGTGCCAGAGAGAATGATAGCACCGAAAGAGTAGATTCGGAGTGCGGAATGCGGAGTGCGTGCGGAAAACGGAAATTTGTGAGCGGAGCGATTCATGGGGTCGCAGGGGTTTGCCCCCGTCCTCCAGCCTCCGCCCAAACTCTCTTTGAGCGAAGCGAAAAGAGAGTGGAGGTGGAGGCAAAATAAAAAGCGATAGCTTTTTACCAAAATTTACAAAATCGCAAATTTGTTAAAAGCTTCGCTTTTTTATAGTCCCGCCGCCGTTTTTCTTTTCGATAAATCTCAAAGAAAAACGGCGGCGGGACGGGCGCACGGGGGCTTTCGCCCCTGCGACCCCATTAAAAATACAAAAAGCATAAATTTGG
>DCIZ01000127.1 GCA_002317305.1 Campylobacter sp. UBA1713 | reverse complement strand
TAGTCCCATTTTTGACCACCTTTTTATAAATTTATAATTAAAGCGAAGAATCGTGAAATTTAAAACAAAAGTAAATTTTGAAAAATTCGTTTTTTCGTAAATTTTACGACTCTCTGCCATCACAAATGCCGTTTGCCGTTTTAGTTTTTCGGACGCAGCATCGCCACTAGTTTTTCCACGTCTGCTTCCACCACGCTTTTTACTAGCCCGTCTCGCTTAACGAGCTCAACACGCCCCTCCGCTAGCCCCTTTCCCACGATGATGCCAGTCGGCACGCCGATGAGCTCAAAGTTTGCCATCTTCACACCAAAACGCTCATTTGTCTCGTCTACTAGCACCTCCACGCCAGCAGCTTCTAAAGCCCTTTCTAGTTCAAAAGCAAATTTGAGCGCCGCTTCGTCCTTTGCATTTCCCACGACCACATGCACGCCAAAAGGTGCTATGGCTTCGTTCCACACACACCCTTTTTCGTCGTGTTTACTCTCCACTGCCACCGCCACTAGACGGCTTACGCCTATGCCGTAGCACCCCATCCAAAAAGGCTGACTTTTGCCAAACTCGTCCAAAAACTCCGCTCGCATCGCCTCGCTGTATTTTTGTCCTAGCTGAAAGATGTGCCCCACTTCTATGCCCTTTGTGAGCCGCAAAACGCCGCCGCCCACCGCCTCGTCGCCTGCGCGAACTGCCACGAGGTCTTTGTAGCGCTCTTCGGCAAAATTTACCACCTTTACGCCTGTTAGGTGAAAGCCCTCTTCGTTTGCACCGCAAATCATCTCAAATTCGCCTTTTAGTTCGCGGTCTATGTAAAACTCCGTGCCCGCTTTTAGCCCGACTGGTCCGCAGTAGCCCGCCACAAAGCCAGCACGCGCCACCTCGTCAGCAGAAGCGTCTGTTATGTCTATAGCGCCACACGCGTTTATGGCTTTTTTCTCTTGCAATTCGTCATCGCCACGCACAAAAAACGCCACCACCTTTTCACTCTCGGCAAAGATCATCTTTTTCAAAACGGCTTTTATGCAAAAAAATGGCGAAACGTGGAAAAACGCCGCTACGTCGTCTATGGTCGCGCAGTTTGGCGTGGCAAATTTGCTAAGCCCTTGTTCGCTGAACGGACGCTCTTCGTTAGTCGTGCGAGGTTTCCGCACCGCTGCTTCTACATTTGCCGCGTAGTCGCCACGCTCGCTAATGAGTATGTCATCTTCGCCGTTTTGTGCTAGCACCATAAATTCGCGACTTCCGCTACCGCCTATTGCGCCGCTGTCGGCTTCAACGGCGCAAAAATTTAGCCCCAAACGCGTAAAAATTCGCTCATAAGCCTCTTGCATGGCTGCAAATTCACGCTTCATGTCAGCAGCACTTGCGTGAAAGCTGTAGCCATCTTTCATGACAAATTCGCGGCATCTCATGAGCCCAAAGCGAGGTCGCGCTTCATCGCGGAATTTTAGCCCTATTTGGTAGAGATTCAGCGGGAGCTGTTTGTAGCTAGTTACGCGGTTTTTAACTAGGTCTGTGATGCTCTCTTCGTGTGTCGGCGCAAGGAGAAATTCGTTCTCTTTTCGGTCTTTTAGCCGTAGCATCTCAGCGCCAAATTTGTAAAATCGTCCGCTCTGTTTCCAAAGCTCACTCGGCACGACAAAGCTTAGTCCTACTTCGTTTGCGCCCGCTTTATCCATCTCCTCTCTGACGATGTTTTCTATCTTGCGTAAGACACGTTTGCCCAGTGGCAAAAAGTTGTAAAGCCCGCTGCCTATTTGCTGGATAAAACCTGCTCTAATGAGTAGCTGATGGCTAGGAAGTAGGGCGTCTTTTGGCGCCTCTTTTAGCGTAGGAATGTAGAATTTTGAGAACCTCATGTAGAATCCTTGTGAGTTAAATTTGTTTAAGGGCATCTTTAAAACCAGTTTGGCTCGATTTTTAGAGATGTTTCTAGTGATTTTTTGTTTTAAAACGAGGATAATACTAGCGTATTTGACGAGTTTTAAGGCAAAAAAGCACAAAAACAGGCTAAAAAGCGAGCCACTCAAATTTAGTTAAGTGGTTTTAGAGATGTCCTTAAGGTAGCGAAAAGTTGATTAAAAAATGGTAAAATTTATGCATTATACACGTCTATTTAAGCAAAATTAAATTTCAAAAAAGCTAAAATCACGCTTATGATTATCTATGGAAAACAACTTTTTTTACACATTTTGGAGAGACGAAAAGAGAGCATTAAACGCATCTTTTTAAGCAAAGAGATAGACAAAAAGCTTTTTAAGCAAGTGTCAAATTTGGGTTTAAAGATAGAAAGGATAGACAACCAAAAGGCACAAGCATTAGCACATGGTGGCAACCATCAGGGCTTTTTGGCAGAGGTAGATGACTTCGTATTTGCTAAATTTGAGAGCGTAAAGCGAGGCGATTTTGTCGCGGTTTTGTGGGGCGTGAGCGATGTGGGAAACATAGGCGCCATAGCACGCTCGGCGTGGGCTTTTGGCGTTAGCGGGCTTGTGGTGGTGGCAAAGGGCGTAAATGCTGAGGGCGTTTTACGCACGAGTAGCGGTGCGGCTTTTGAACTGCCCATTTGTGTTTGTGAGGACGGTGGTAGCGCACTAAACGAGTTACGGCAGCAGGGTTTTACGCTTTGCGTAGCAGATGCAAAAGGGGTGAGCGCGCTGGAGGTGTGCGAAAAAAATGACAAATTTGGCGAAAAGGTAGCGCTTGTGATGGGAAGCGAAGGGCAGGGTGTCCCGCAAAAAATAGTCCAAAAGTGCGACCACGTTTTGAGTGTAAAGATGGCACGAGAATTTGACAGCCTAAACGTGAGTGTGGCTTTTGGAATTTTGTGTTATGAGCTTTCGAAAATAAACCAAAAAGGAAAAAAATGAAAAAACTACTCATATCTATACTTTTGTGTGGCGTGGCGTTTGGTGCTGACGTTTTAAGCGGTGTAAAAGCGCTTGTAGGCGATGAAATTTACGCCAAAAACTACGACCTAATAGGGCGAATGTTTGCCAACAAAAAGAGCTTTACGGACGAAAATGGCAGGCTAAACTACGCTAGAATCGTCCCAAATTTGACCGCACGCTCGTGGCTGGTTTTTAACTTTAGAGATGCGTGGGATACAAAAGTCAAACTAACGACAAACGCAAGTGGCATGAAGTTTTTGGTGGTGGTAGATGACGCGCTTCGGGAGCTAGGTTTTAGCGAGATTTTGCCGCTTGACTACGATGGCGTTTATGACAAAATCTCTTTGACTTTGCAGATAAAAAGCGAATTTATGCTGAATCCTTCGAATTTTTACACTGAGCTAAAACGGCGTGGCGTTTTTATAGATAGCGTAAAACGCATCGACAACACGAGTTACGAGTATGAACTAGACTTCACAAAGGCGCAGATTCCTACTGACAACTATGTAGCGGGTAGCACTCTAAGCATCGCAAAGTCTATGAAGAGCTACATGTTTGACGTCAAAGGGCGGAGCAGTGTGAAAGCGGTGGCTTATGAGGGCGGGCGTTGGGTGCCGCTCATTCGCTTTTTTGACGAGGAGCTAAATTTGATTAGCCAGCACAAGAGCAAGGCAAACACAAACTACTTTGCGGGGGCGATTCCAAAAGGGACTCGCTACATGAGCATAGACGACGCCTTTACGACAGAAAATATTCGTCGTGGTTTTGAGATTCTGATTCGATAGATTCGGAGTGCGGAGTGCGGATTCTGCGATTCTACAGAATCGTCAAATCAACGCCGTCATTCTGAGGGAGGCAAAGCCGACCGAAGAATCTCCCGCCTTGTGAATAAGTAGAATCGTCAAATTCAAGAAAAAGCGAATTTTTACAAATTCCGTTTTCCGTTTTCCGTTACCGACCGAAGAATCCCCTGAAATTTAAGGGAGTAGAATCTGCAAAATTCGCAAAAAAGCAAATTTTACTTTTTTACTTGCTCAAAAGGCAGGGGATTCTTCGCACGCAATGACGGCGTTGGTTACAGATTCTTGACAGATTTGCAAAAGAAATCAGGAGTATTTTATACAAAACCAAATTTGAGTTACTTTTTTAAAAAGGATAAAAAATGTTTGATGAGATTCGTTTTAACACCATTGAGCGGTTGCCAAACTACGCTTTTGCCGAGATGAACGCACTAAAGATGGCGGCACGCCGCGAGGGCAAGGACATCATCGATTTTTCTATGGGAAACCCAGACGGACGCACGCCCGAGCACATAGTCAAAAAGCTTTGCGAAAGCGCGCTAAAAGACAAAACGCACGGCTACAGCGTTAGTCAGGGCATCTACAAACTCCGCCTAGCCATCTGCAACTGGTATAAAGAGCGTTACGGCGTGGAGCTAGACCCAAACACAGAGGCGGTGGCGACGATGGGCAGCAAAGAGGGTTTTGTAAATTTGTGTAGGGCGGTTATTAACCCCGGAGACGTTGCAGTGGTGCCAGAGCCTGCCTACCCAATTCACACGCAAGCGTTCATTTTGGCTGGTGGCAACGCCGTAAAGATGCCACTTCGTTACAGCGAAGATTTTGAGTTAGACGAAGATGCGTTTTTTGCCGACTTAAAAAAGGTCTTTGAGGAGAGCATCCCACGCCCAAAATACCTTGTGGTAAATTTCCCGCACAACCCGACTACTGTCGTTTGCCACAAGAGTTTTTACGAGCGGCTTGTGGCGTTTGCAAAGCAGGAGCGTTTTTACATCATTAGCGACATAGCTTATGCCGTCATCGGTTACGATGGTTACAAAACGCCGTCTATCTTTGAGGCGGAGGGGGCAAAGGACGTGGCGGTCGAGTTTTACACGCTAAGCAAAAGCTACAACATGGCGGGCTGGCGTGTGGGATTCATGTGTGGCAACGCGCGGCTTGTGGGGGCGCTAAAAAAGATAAAGTCGTGGTTTGACTACGGCATGTTTACGCCTATTCAGGTGGCTTCTACATTTGCTTTGGAGAGTCCACAAGAGTGCGTGGAGGAGATTCGTGCTACTTACCAAAAGCGGCGCGACTGTCTCATCTCGGCTTTTGCCGATGCTGGCTGGAAAATTCGTGCGCCAAAGGCGAGCATGTTTGCGTGGGCAAAGTTGCCAGAGTCAAAGATGCACCTAAGTAGCAAAGAATTTGCGATGGAGCTTTTGAAAGAGGCAGAGGTGGCGGTGAGTCCGGGTGGTGGTTTTGGTAGTGCTGGCGACAAATATGTTCGCATCGCGTTCATAGAAAACGAGAATCGCATTAGGCAAGCGGCGAGAAACATAAAGAGATATTTGGCGCGCGGGTGAGTGCGGAGTGCGGAGTGCGTGCGGATTGCAGAAAACGGAGTGCGGAAATTTGCGAGCGGAGTGCAGAATGCGGAATGCGTGCGGAGTGCGGAAATTTGCGAGCGGAGTGCAGAATGCGGAATGCGTGCGGAGTGCGTGTGGAGTGCGGAGTGCGGAAATTTGCGTGCGGAGCGACTTTTGGGGTCGCAGGGGCGAAAGCCCCCGCCCCCTCGTCCTGCCGCCGTTTTCTTTTGAGCTTTAGCGAAAAAGAAAACGGCGGCGGGACTACAAAAAAAGCGTTAGCTTTTTACATACGGAAAACTGAAAGCTGAAAACGGAGCGCGGAAGTTTGACGATTCTCGAAATTTGATATTTGCGACCTATAAAACGCAACATGCCTAATCAATAAAAATTATTAGTTAAAATTATTTTTCTTTAAGTTTAAAAGTGATATAATGCCAAATATTAAACATAAGGAGTTAAACATGACAAACGTTGTAAAACAACTAAACCAAATTCAAGCTGACGCACACGCACTTTTCGTAGCGTTTCACAACTACCACTGGCTCGTAAAAGGCGTAGAATTCAACGCCATTCACGCCTACACAGAGGATGCTTACGAGGCACTTAGCACACTTTTTGACGATACAGCAGAGCGTGCCATCATCATCGGCGGTGCGCCAGTGAGTTCAGTTTCAGAGCTAGAAAAGCTAGCAAAAGCGCCGTTTGAACTCAAAAGTAGCTACAAATCTATCGAGGTTTTGGAGCTAGTCAGAAAGGCTTACATCTACCTCATAGACGAGTTTAAAAAGCTAGAAAACGTAGCTGAAGAGGCAAAAGATAGCGGAACGGTCGCCATAGCACAAGAGCAATACGCAGCGCTCCAAAAGAAAGTTTGGATGCTAAATGCGACTTTGGCGTAATGTAAATTTACTTTTTCGCACTTTTTGAAATACTTTTTTGTTTATTTAAAAATGCAAATGGCTAGCGTGAGCTCTACACCGCTCACTCACTCGCCGTTTGCGTTTTTTTTGCTTACATTTTTTCGCATTTTACTTTTTTTAAAGCAAACTTTAACTATAATAATAACTTTTATTATCAAACAAGGATTTAAGATGCAAGAGAGAATAGATAGAATCGTAAAAATTTTAGATGAAAAAAAGGCAGAGAACATAGAGGTCGTGGACATGCGGGGCAACGACTACCTCGCATCTTTTGTGGTTGTAGCCACGACTCTCACCGCTAGGCACGGCGTTTCACTTCTTGATGAGTTAAAAACCACGCTAAAACCGCTCGGCGAAGTTTTTTTGGGTAGCGAAGAGAGTGATGAGTGGGTCGCTGTGGACATGGGCGACATTTTCGTGCACTTGATGAGCGAAAACTACCGCGCAAAATACAACATAGAAGAGTTTTTAAAGTCGCTCAAAAAAGCTTCATTCTAAATTTGAGAAAGTAGGAAAAAGGCAGATGAAACGAACATCAAATTTAGAAAACGGCTTGCTTTGGCTTGGCGCTTCCATCTCGCTTGCGGAGATTCTAGCAGGCACGGCGTATGCAAACATGGGGCTAAGCGGTGCTGCTGGTGCGATATTTCTCGGGCACTTCATAGGTTGCGTTATCTTGTTTGAGGTGGCACTTGTGGGGGCAAAAAAGCGCGAAAATTCCATGAGTTGCGTTAGTGCGGCGTTTGGCGAGCGAGGTGCGGCGTTTTTTGCGGTGCTAAACATCGTTCAGCTTTTTGGCTGGACGTCCATCATGATATATGACGGCGCGCTTGTCGCCCAAACCATCGCAGGCATCGGACTTCGCTGGTGGTGTGTCGTGCTGGGCGTGCTCATCTCGCTTTGGGTCTTGCTGGGGCTAAAACGTGTCCGTCTTATAAATATGGTCGCGGTCGTCTCGCTCCTCATCTTTTGCCTCGTGCTTACAAAAGGCATCGCAAGTGGCAACCTAAATTTTAACGCTAGTGCGAACTCCATGAGCTTTTGGCTAGGCGTAGAACTCTCCATCGCTATGCCCATCTCGTGGCTACCTCTCATAGCCGACTACACGAGCAAAGCAGAAAACCCTACCACTGGCGCGCTGACAAGCGTGGTGGCGTATGGGCTAGGTAGCTGTTTTATGTATTTAATAGGCTACGGCGCAGCAAGTGGTGGCGAAAGCGACATAGCGCGCATCGTTTTAAATGGCGGGCTGGGCGTGGGTGCGCTGGTTTTGGCACTTTTTAGCACGGTTACTACTACTTTTTTGGACGCAAATTCGGCTGGCGAGTCGGCGACTGCTGTCTACAAAAACGTAAAACCGCGCAACATCGCCTTTTGCGTGGTGGTGCTGGCGACCGCTTTTACGCTGGTTTTTAACGTTCTTAGTGTTACGAATTTTTTGCTTCTCATCGGTTCGGTTTTTGTGCCAATGTCTGCAGTTATGCTTAGCGAATACTACTCCTACCAAAACGATGATGAGGAGCTTTACAAGATAAAACGCATGATAAACAAAGACTCGCAGCACTTTTTGCTATATTTTATCATTTGGGCGTTCGGCGTGGCTATATATCATTTTTCGACTAGACTTGACTTTAGCCCGACTGTCATCTCATTTGTCTTTACTTTTGCTTTGACGACTTTGGCTATAAAGATAGTGAAAAAGTAAGGTTTGTTGAGGTTGAGAGTTTAGGGTTTAGGAGTGAGTTTTTATCAAAAAAGCAAAAACAGCATGCCGTCATTCTGAGGGAGCGATAGCGAAGCGAAGAATTACGGCGTTGTTCGAAATTTGTTAAAATTTTAGGGCATCTCTAAAAACCAGTTTGGCTTGATTTTCAAGGAAGCTTCGCTTTGTGG
>DCIZ01000075.1:2322-3817 GCA_002317305.1 Campylobacter sp. UBA1713 | reverse complement strand
ACGAAGTTCCTTGAAAAACAAACGCCAAAACAAGCCACAAATTCAGTTTAAATGGTTTTTAGAGATGCCCTTTAGTCAAAGAGCTCGGGCATGGTGGCGAGGGCGTGGTTTTTGATGTAGGAAACGGCGAAGTGGCGAAAATTTACTTTTTTAAACCAACTCAAGAGCACAAAAACAAACTGGAGATGCGTTTTAGAAAGATAGAGCTTTTGACAAAGGCGGGCGTTTGCATAGACGGCGTTCTTTTTCCAAAAAAGATAATTTTTAACGACAAAAACGAATTTGTAGGCTACGTGATGGACAAAGCAGACGGCACAACACTTCACTCGCTTCTCTTTGGAAATTCGAATTTGAGCAAAAAAGAGCTGGTGAAAATTTGCCTCGACATCGCCCAAAAATTCAAAGCACTCCATGAGCTAAACATCATAGTCGGGGACGTGAATTTACTAAACATAAAGGTAGATTCGGCGGGCAAAGTTTTCTTTTTTGACACAGACAGCTTTCAGATAGAGGGCTTTCCGTGCACAGTTGGCACGATGGACTTCGCGCCGCCAGAGCTACAAAACAAGGAATTTCAAAACATTTTGAGGAGCATCGAGCATGAAAATTTCGCCATTGCGATGCTTTTTTTCAGAATTCTACACAAAGGTAAATCGCCTTATGCAGTTCGTGGAGGTGGCGGTGTCCAAGAGAACATCATGAACAAAAATTTTCCTTATCAGCTAGATGGCAAGCCAAATGACAAGATTCCAACAGGACATTTTAACGACTTGTGGCGTGGTTTGGGCGTGGATGTTAGGCGGGCGTTTTACGACACTTTTAAGCTAGAAAAGCGGCTGAGTTCAGCGGAGTGGGTGAAGGTTTTTGAAGAATTTTTAGCAAAATTAAACAACTATAAAAATCAAATTTAATACAAGGAGTTACACATGAGTTTAGAGCTTATTAACAACGCGGCGACACGAGTGCCAGTTTGTCTTTGTTTGGACGCTAGTGGGTCGATGGACGGCGAGAAGATCGACGAGCTAAACGATGGCATCAAGATGTTTTTCGATTCCATAGAGAGCGACGAGATGGCGAAATTTTCAGCCGACATAGCCATCGTCTCTTTTAACAGCGGGGTCGCCTGTGTGCGTGATTTTGCGACTGTAACAGACGAGCCTAGTGTGCCAGTTTTGCAGGCGAGCGGCAACACTAGCATGGGCGGCGGAGTTGGGCTAGCGCTTGATATGCTTGAACAACGAAAGGACGAATACAAACAAAGCGGCGTGGAGTATTATCAGCCGTGGCTAGTGCTCATGACGGACGGATATCCGACAGATGTGCCTTTGGTTTATAGTGCGCAACTTCGCTGTAGCGAGCTCATAAACCAAAAAAAGCTCACCATCTTTCCCATAGCCATAGGTGACGATGCTGACTTAAATATGCTTGCGGGCTTTTCACCAAAACTCAAACCTCTAAGGCTAAAGGGGCAAAGGGCATCTCTAAAAACCATTTA
>DCIZ01000075.1:0-2259 GCA_002317305.1 Campylobacter sp. UBA1713 | reverse complement strand
TTGCCTTAAAACTCGTTACATAGGCATGCTATGCTCCTCGTTTTAAAACAAAAAAATCACTAAAAACACTCCGCCAAACCAAGCCAAAATGTTTTTTAGAGATGCCCTAAACTTCCGAGAATTTTTCTCGTGGCTTTCAAAGAGTGTTTCGAAGGTTTCGCAGTCGGCACAAGGCGACAAAGTGGCGCTTGACAGCGTAGATGGCTGGGGAGAAGTGTGATGTTTCGTGGGCTAAATTTTGAGATTCGTGGGCGTTCTCACGAGGCGGACGGCTCGCCGTGTCAGGACAAAACTCTCGTTTTTGAAGAAAATGGCGTTTGTGTGGCGGTTTTGGCTGACGGTGCGGGCTCGGCAAAGCACTCGGACGTGGGCGCGGCGTGCGTGTGTCGTGAGATGGCAAATTTGATGTGTGGGCATTTTGACAAGTTTTTTGCGTGCGAAAAGCCAGCAGATGTTTCGCGGTTTGTTGTAGAGAAGTTGCGAGAGGCTTTGCTAAAAGAGGCGCAGAGTTTTTTAAAAAACGAAAATAACGAAAGCGTGGTTTTAAATGCGGGTGAAAGTGCGGGTGAAAGCGTGGCGGTGGCGGAGGATGCGAATTTGCAGGCAAATTTGTCGCCAGTCGCACAGCCAGCACAGCCAGCCACGCCAAATTTGGGCGATTTTGCTTCGACTTTGCTTTGTGTGGCGGTAAAAAATGGGCAGTTCATCATCTGTCATTTGGGCGATGGAATCATAGTTGCTCGCAAAAATGGCAAAGTGGTTGTCGCAAGCGACCCTAGCAACGGCGAATTTGCCAACACCACTTGTTTTGTAACGTCAGCAGATGCAGCAGAGCAGTTTAAGCTGAAAAAGGGGCTTACGGAGGGCGTAGACGCTTTTGGGCTGATGAGCGATGGAAGTGAGGTTTCGTTTTATGAACGTGCGCGTGGAGTGCTGGCTAGAAAGGCTTTGGAGGAGATTTTTTCTGGTTTTGTGGCAAAAAAGAGGCGTTTTTTGGCGAGTTAAAAGCGGTTTTTGAGCGTAATGTGCGGGAAAAAACTGGCGATGACTGCTCTTTGGTGCTTTTGGTCGATGGCGAGAATTTCGCTAATTGCGGCGATGACTTTAAAGATGACGGCGCAAAGCTAGAATCTGGCGAGGAGCGGCTAAAACGGCTGGACGAGATAAAGAAGCTTACTAGGCAGGTGGATGAGCTTAAAAAGCAGGTGGGCGAGCGGGATGCGAAAATTCGCTCTTTGGAGGAGAGAGTTAAGCGGCTTGAAAGAGATGTGGCGGATAAGGCGAAAACGATAGGCGAGCGGGACGCGAAAATTCGCTCTTTGGAGAGCCAAAAGGCAAATTTGGACGCCGAGCTAAAAAAGTGCAAAGAGTTGTTGGAGGGTTTAGCAAAAATTCAGCAAGAGAAGCAGGCGAAAAAGGACGCAAAAAAGAGAAAAAAAGAGGAGAAAAAAGGGTTGTTTAAAAAACTTGTTGATAAATTTAAAAAAAACTAGGCTTTGGATAGTGGTTTAAAATTTGCTAAAAAATGGCACAAAATGTGCCAAATTTATCCAAAGGTTGATTTTTACAAATTTCAAAAAAGTTAAACTAAAACGCCGTCATTCTGAGGGAGGCGAAAGCCGACCGAAGAATCCACTGCATTCAGAAAACAGAATGCGGAGAACAGAAAACGGAATTTGTGAAAATTCGCTTTTTCGTGAATTTGGTTTTTTACCCGCTCAAAAGGCAGGGGATTCTTCGCTTCGCTAACGCTCGCTCAGAATGACGGCGTTGTTTGTGCTTTTTTTGATTCTCGCTAAAATTTAGTAAAATGCGAAAAAGGTTGTGCAACGCTGTCATTCTGAGGGAGGCGAAAGCCGACCGAAGAATCCCCCGCCTTGTGAGCGAGTAGAATCTACAAATTCGCTTTCGTAAATTTGCAGATTCTACTCGCTCAAATTTCAGGGGATTCTTCGGTCGCCTTTCGGCTCCCTCAGAATGACGACTTCGCATTTGCGTTTCGCATTTTTGCAAATTTATCCCTTGAAAGTCAGGGGATTCTTCGGTCGCCTTACGCAACCCTTGCGAATGACGGCGTTCTAGTTGGACATTTTTTGGTATCTGCAAATTTTTAATTTTTATCTGCAAATTTACGTTAAGACGTTTTTAGGCTTTTGAATTTTAGCCTTTTTTGATGTATTGCGCTGCCATTTCAGGCGTGATGAGACCGTCTTTTATGAGCTTTTCTAAAACGCTGTTTACGCCTATTGTTTCGCCTTC
>DCIZ01000103.1:2858-13636 GCA_002317305.1 Campylobacter sp. UBA1713 | reverse complement strand
GCTTGTTTTGACTTTTTTACTCGCTTAAAAAGCGTGGGATTCTTCGGTCGCTTCGCTCCCTCAGAATGACGGCGTTGATTTGACTTTTTTAGAGAATCGCAAATTTTACGCATTTTGTAATCTGCATTATGCATTAACAAATAATTTTTCTTATCTAAAATTTAACTTTGTTGTGTTAGAATTAGAGTGATATTGTCTAAGGGCATCTCTAAAAAGCATTTTGGCTCGGTTTTTCGGAGTGTTTTCAGGGATTTTTTTGTTTTAAAACGAGAAGCATACTGGCGTATGTAACGAGTTTTAAGGCAAAAAAGCACGGAAACAAACGAAAAAACGAGCCACAAATTCACTTTAAATGGTTTTTAGAGATGCCCTAATTTACATTAAGGAAATTTGTTATGGATTGTCAACTACTCCTAAAAAACGCAAATTTGAAAAACACGCCGCAACGCCTCTGCTTGTTGCAAGTGCTTTCAAAACACACTCACCCGACCATCGACGAGATCTACGAGCAGGTCCGTGCCATCTATCCGTCCATCTCGCTTGCGACTGTCTACAAGAATCTCTCGGTTTTAATAGAGGCGAATTTGGTAGTCGAAGTGAGCGTAAGTGGCAAAAAATCACGCTACGACATTTTTGAACGCCCGCACATTCACGCCGTTTGCAACGGATGCGGCGCGGTAACTGACCTCTTTGAAGAGGATGCTGACCTTGCTTGTTACCAAAGCGGACTAGAGAGCAAACTAGGCGCAAAAATAGGCACTATAAACATAGTCGCTTTGCTAAACAGTTGCAAAGAGTGCGTTCAGACCACAGAATGTAGAGTGCGAAAAACAGAATTTGCGTAAATTTTGCGTAAATTTCGTAAAGCCGTTTGTCATTTTGAGAGAAGAAACCCCAGCCTGACAAGGGCGGAGAATCTTTAAATTCACAAAAAAGCAAATTTGTAGATTCTACCCGCTCAAAAGGCGGGAGATTCTTCGGTCGGCTTCGCCTTCCTCAGAATGGCGGCGTTGGTTCGTAGATTCTCGAATTTTGTCAAATTTACGTAAAAGCGAATTTTGCTTTTTACCCGCTCAAAAGGCGGGAGATTCTTCGGTCGGCTTCGCCTCCCTCAGAATGACGGCGGTCTGTTTGGGCTTTTTTGTATCTACGCAAAATAAATTTTACAAATAAATCAAAAAATCTCATCTATATAGACCACTTCCACATCTTTTAAGATGCTTTTTTTAGCAAGTTTAAGTGCGTTAAAAGTCTCCACATGCGGGTGTCCGATGGCGATGGCGATGCCGTTTTTTCGTGCCAAAAGCACCGCTTTTCGAATTTGGTTAAGAACTGCCGTTTCACTCCTCTCGTTGTCTAAAAAAACATTTCGTTTGGCAAATTTCAGCCCCAACTCCAGCGCCACTTGCGTCCCTTTTGAGTGCGCATGCGTCATGCTGTCTACAAAGGCTATGTTTCGAATTTTAAGCGAAGCAAAAAGCCGCCGCATGCTCGCTGTGTCTGCTGTAAAAGCACTTCCCGTGTGGTTGTTTAAAAATTTCACACGCCCAAAACAACGCACCACAAAAGCCACTCGCTCCTCTATCTGCTCGCTGCTAGCACCCACAGGCAAAGTGTGCGGCTCCTCGCCACGAAAACGCAACGCTTTTAACGGCAGATGCACCATAAACGAGCGAAATTCTCGCGCAAGTGCGGGCGTGTTCGGGTAGCGTGAAGTGGGCGGAAAAAACGAAGGCGTGAGGTCTAGCCCTACGCTTTTTAACATCTCCGTTTCGTGGCGCGTGCTCATGTCGTCTATGATGATGACGAGGCGCGGCGTCGTGCCTTTTGCCTGCGGTTTTGGTTTTGTAGCGTTTTTTGCGGTTATGTTTTGCGTTTCATTTTGCATCGCTGTGGCGTTTTGTGGTTCGCTTAAATTTGAAAGTGGCGGAAATTTTGCCGTTTCGTTTTGCGTTTCGTTTTTCGTGGCGTTTTGCACAAAACTCGCCGTTTTGTTTTCGCTGACGTTTTTGCTAACATTTTCGCTAACGTTTGCAAAAAAACTGACGTTTGTTTCGTTTTTTAATACGCTAAAATTTGCACTAAAATTTACAAAACTCAAATTTGACGTCTCTTTTTCCACTGCTGTTTTGTTTAAACTCACAAAAACTTCGGTAAAGTTGTGCCCTTTTTCGTAAATGGTGGTAAAATTTGACGAATTTGTAAAATTTGTGCTAAAATTTTCACTAACGTTTGCATTCACGTTTTCGCTCGTGCTAAAATTCGAATCTGTAAAATTCTCCGTAAAATTTTCAGTCAAAATTTCAGACAAATTCACATCTGTTACATTTGGCTCATCTAGCCCAAAAACAGAAAAGTCCGGCATGGTAAAATTCCACGAATTCGCCTTTTGCTCACTCTCGTCTTTTTTGTTTAGCTTTTCCAAAAGGTCAAAAATGTCGGTAGAAATTTGCTGAACATCCAGCAAAACCAGCTCGTCTATGTCGCCGACAAATTCATATTCGTTTGGATTTGGCGAATTTTTGCTCGCATTTTCACGCGCATTTTCACGCACATTTTCACTAGAATTTGTCCCATTTTTTATGCTACTTTTAAGATTTTTTTCAGAAGTTGTGTTACTAAGCCTAAGTTCAAAACTATCAAAACCTATACAAAAAAGCGGCGTAGCCAGCAAAACGCCCGCCACCGCCGCCGTAATTTTAAAAGAAAAGGCGACCAAAGCCGCCGAAATAAATTTGAAAACGCCCATCAATTTTTATCTTTGTTTACGAGTTTGCCTTTTGAGATCCAAGGCATCATGGCGCGAAGTTTTTCGCCTGTTTTGTTTAACAAAGAGGCTTCGGCGTTTTTGCGTTCAGCGTTCATGCGGACGTAGCCAGCTTGTTTTTCTAAAATGAAATTTTTAGCAAAAGTGCCGTTTTGAATTTCAGCCAAAATCTCTTTCATCGCCTTTTTGCTTTGCTCATTTATGACACGAGGTCCGCTTACGTAGTCGCCAAATTCAGCTGTGTTTGAGATAGAGTAACGCATGTCAGCCATGCCGCCAGCAAAGATGAGATCTACTATTAGTTTTGTCTCGTGCAAACACTCAAAATAAGCCATCTCTGGTGAGTAGCCCGCCTCTACAAGCGTCTCAAAACCAGCGTTTATGAGGCTGCAAAGTCCGCCACAAAGCACCGCCTGCTCGCCAAAAAGATCTGTCTCTGTCTCGTCTTTAAACGTGGTCTCTATGATGCCACTTCTGCCGCCGCCGATGCCGCATGCGTAGCTAAGCGCTAGCTCTTTTGCCTTGCCTGTTGCATCTTGGGCTACAGCGATGAGGTCTGGGATTCCACCACCGTTTACAAATTCGTTTCGCACGGTGTGCCCTGGTGCTTTTGGTGCTATCATGATGCAGTCGATGCCTTTTGGTGGGACTATCTGCCCGAAGTGAATGTTAAAGCCGTGTCCAAAAGCTATGGCGTTGCCTTCGCTTAAATTTGGTGCTATGTGCGCTTCGAAAATCTCTTTTTGTAGCTCGTCTGGTGTCAAAATCATGACGAGGTCAGCGTAGCGTGTAGCATCGGCGACACTTAGGACTTTAAAGCCTTTTGCCTCCGCTTTTGCCCAGCTTTTGCCGCCTTCTTTTAGCCCTATGACGACCTCGACGCCGCACTCTCTGAGGTTTTCAGCGTGTGCGTGCCCTTGTGAGCCAAAGCCAACGATAGCGACTTTTTTTGACTTGATAAGACTTAGATCACAATCTTTGTCATAATAAACAGTGATAGCCATGTTTTTCCCCTTGTTTTAAATTTGCTTGATTATACAACTTTTATTTTAAAATAAAACTTAAATAAAATAAAATTAGGACGTATGTTTTGAAGTGTATGGAAAAATGTCATTTCATTGTTTCGAGAAAGCAAGTCTAAATCTACTCAACTAATAAACTCAGGAGTATTGTAGCGAAGTCCCACTTAAAAAAACTTTATTTTGCATATCTTACGAGAGCTGTGGGGCTTGGCTCAAAGTTCTCAAATTTACAGAATCTAAAAAATCTCTCAAAACTAAATTTTAGCCACTTTGCAAACGCCCACAAAAACCTTAAAATTCAGCTTTTTTCGGTAAAATACAAAGATATTGACAAAAGGGCATCTTTAAAACCATTTAAACTGAATTTGTGGCTCGCTTTTTTGTTTGTTTTTGCGCTTTTTTGCCTTAAAATTCGTCAAATACAACAGTATTCTCCTCATTTTAAAACAAAAAATCACTAAAAACACTCCAAAAAATCAAGCCAAAATGTTTTTAGAGATGCCCTAAAAGGGTTTTAAGATGAGTGTTTTAGACATGTTAAACGAGGCACAGAGGCAGGCAGCTTCTCACATAGACGGCGCGCAGCTCATTTTGGCAGGCGCAGGCACAGGCAAGACACGCACCATCACCACACGGCTAGCGTTTCTAATAGGCGAAGTAGGCATCCATCCGCTAAACACACTCACGCTTACTTTTACCAACAAAGCCGCACAGGAGATGCGCACGCGCGCACTTTCGCTACTACCCGCTTCACCTGAGATGCGTGTGCCACTGCTTTGCACATTTCACAAATTTGGCTTACTCTTTTTAAAGCTTCACATGGAGCATCTGGGGCGAAGTTCAAGCTTTTCCATCGCTGACACAGATGACAAAAAAAAGATCATAAAAGACCTAAACATAGAGAGCAAATTTCCCACCGCCACAGTGGCTTCTGAGATCTCGCGCTTTAAAAACCTCCTGCTTTCGCCGCAAGATCTTTTGGACTATCAGTTTGAGCGTGAAACTCTTAGCGAAAGTCGCTCCATCGTCCTTTGTTACAAGCGTTACGAGGAGTTTAAGCATGAGAAAAATTTGGTAGATTTTGACGACTTGCTTGTGCTTCCTTACCGCATTTTGCAACAAGAAAATGAACTACGCCGCGCCGTCTCGCAACGCTACAAATACATCATGGTAGATGAGTTTCAAGACACAAATTTACCTCAGCTAGAACTCCTAAAACTCCTTTGTAGCGAGCACTCAAATTTAGTTGTCGTGGGCGATGACGACCAAAGCATCTACGGCTGGCGTGGTGCAAAGATGGACAACATTTTGAATTTTGAAACGCACTTTCCGGGCGCAAAAATAGTCAAACTAGAAGATAACTACCGCTCAACACAAAACATCTTAAACGTGGCAAACGAGCTCATAGACCACAACAGAATCCGACTAGGCAAAACGCTTCGTGCCACTGTAAAAGAGGAGCTAAAAGTCCAGCGTTTTAAAAACCAAAATGAGATCGCCGAAGCAAATTTGGTAGCAAGCCAAATTCAAAAACTGCTAAATTCGGGCGAGGAGCCGGGCGAAATAGCGGTGCTTTACAGAGTAAATGCACTCTCTCGTAGCATAGAAGAGGCGTTAAACAAACACGGCATCGGCTACAAAATGGTAGGCGGAACGAAATTTTATGAGCGAACTGAAGTAAAAGATGTCGTGGCTTACTTAAAGCTAGTCAAAAACCCGCACGATGACTTTTTGCTAACACGCATCATAAACCGCCCAAAAAGAAATTTTGGCGAGGAGAGTCTCAAAAAACTAAATTTGATAGCGCAAGAGAACACCTGTTCGCTTTTTGATGCGCTCATCATCGCACTCCAAAATGGCACGTTTACAGCTAAAACCGCTAGCAAACTCGGCGCGCTTTTAGAGGGCTTAATGCGGCTTTCTACGCTAGAAAACCACGAGATAGTGGCTGAAATAGACGGCGTTTTTGGACTAAAAGAATTTTATGCTTTGATGCCAGATGGCGAGAGTAGAGTGGCAAATTTGTACGAGTTTTATGGCGTTTTAAAAGAGCGAGCAAAAGAGCCAGAATTTGACCTAGACGACTTTTTAAACGACCTCACTTTACAAAGCGACCAAGACGAGTTGAGCGACACGGCAGTAAGTTTAATGAGCGTGCATGCATCAAAAGGGCTGGAGTTTAAACACGTTTTTGTCATAGGGCTTGAAGAGGGATTTTTTCCACTTCGAGGCGACGAGATAGAGCTAGAAGAGGAGCGAAGGCTAGCTTACGTGGCTTTTACTAGGGCGAAGCGAAATTTGTCTCTTTTTACATCAAGCTACCGAATTTACAGAGGGCAGAAGCAGTGGCTAGAGCCTTCGCGTTTTTTAAGCGAAGCGGGCGTGGCAGAGGGCGGACTGCAGATAGAACGCGTGTGCGAGTTTAAAAAGGGCGACAGAGTCGAGCACAAAATTTTTGGCAAAGGCTACGTCATGCAAGTCGTGCCAGACGTGCGAGACAAATTTAAGCTCATCATCATGTTTAGTGGCGGCGAGCGTGAGATAATGAGCGGTTTTGTAACGAAAGTGTAAGTTTTTATTTCATATTTCACAGGAATCGTCAAATTTTTGTGCTTTTTTTAATGCAAACTTTAGGGCATCTCTAAAAACCGAGCCGAAATGTTTTTTAGAGATGCCCTTTAGCACTCAAAACGCCAAAACCGAATTTTAGAATTTTAAAAAAAGGAATCAAAATTGAACAGACTTTTTGTAGCCAAAAAGCCCGCAGGCGAAATTTGCTCGCGCTTTTTAGCCAAACTCAAACGCAAATACAATGTAAAAAAGGCTGGTTTTAGCGGCACGCTTGACCCGTTTGCAAGCGGCGTTTTGCTCATCGGCTTTGGCAACTATACAAAACTTTTTCGTTTTTTAGAAAAATCGCCAAAACGCTACCGCGCTACCTTGTGGCTCGGCGCAAAAAGCGAAACGCTAGACCACACTGCCATTAGCAAAGTCGAGCGAATTGAACCACTTTCGTTAGACAAAATAAAAAAAGAAATGGCGAATTTGTGCGGCAAAGTGAGCTACAC
This sequence comes from Campylobacter sp. UBA1713, assembly GCA_002317305.1. Lineage (GTDB taxonomy): Bacteria > Campylobacterota > Campylobacteria > Campylobacterales > Campylobacteraceae > Campylobacter. Next base: position 6,779 of record DCIZ01000103.1, on the reverse strand, counting down.
ACCGCCCAAATTTAGCGCAAAGTGGATAGACGGCAAACGCGCTTATGACCTCGCTAGACGTGGCAAAGATTTTTCGCTAAAAGCGTGCGAAATGGAGATTTTTGAGGCGCGAGCGTTGCATTTTGCTAGCCCATTTTTGACCTTTGAGCTAGCTTTGAGCGAAGGCGGCTACGTCAGAAGCTGGGCGGAGCTGCTCTGTGAAAGGCTGGGCGTGAGCGGATGTTTGTCAAATTTGGAGAGAATGAGCGAAGGTAAATTTCTCTTTGACGGCGAAAAACCGCTAGACCCGCGAGAGTTTTTGAGCGTTCCTTTTAACCGCTACAAAGGCGACAAAAGCGACTTTGAAGTGGGCAAGAAAATTTACAAAAACGAATTTTTCACACAAACGCCGGGCGTTTACGCCGTTGATTTTGGCGAATTTTTGAGTTTTGTAGAAATTTCAGCCGATGACGAGCGTGTTTTTTACATAATAAACGGCGTGGAGCTGGCTTGATTTTTACAATAGTTTAAATTATGCTTTTTTATTTCAAGTAACAAATTTGACAAAACCGAAAATTTTGGCTTAATTGACAAATTTGTAGCGGTGCAAAGTGCTTCAAATGCTTTTAGCTTCACTGTTTGAAGCACTTTTTTAGGAGTAAAATTTACAAAGAATTTCGCTTAAAAAGCACTAAAAAGCACTAAAAAGCACTAAATTTCACAACTTTTCAAAGCCAAGTAGCTCGCCACAAATTTTTCCAAATTCTCACGCTTTAAACCGCTGTGATTTCTAGTGGCTCTTTTTAAGTCGCCAAACCTCGCCTCTAGCAAATTTGTCGTCTTCGGCAGCCCCAAAACTTCCTCAAATTTAAACAAAAATTCCACGTTTCGTTTAAGCGAATTCAGAGCCGAGCGGAGGCGTTTATGCACGAAAAAAGCACGCCCATTTTCGCTCAAATTTTTTTCGTTTATGAACTGGTAGTGCCGTTTTTCAAAATCATTTAGCCTCGCCAAAAACTCTTTTTTGCTGGCTTTACACAGCCCGTTTGCCACTGCCAAAAGCTCACGCGCCGCCTCGCTTTTTGGGTGTAGCGTTAGCTTTGTTCTAACGGCTCTTTGGACATGAACTTGGCACAACCCAAACGGCACGAAAATGCGACCAGATAAGCCTTTGAGCCCATCTGCAACAAAGCCGCAAATTTGGTAACCAGCTACATCTTTGCACCATCTTAAGCCCTCTTCGTAGTCGTATTTTTTCGTTTTCGTAGATGAATTTCCACCACAAAACGCGCTTACTAATGGCGTCTAAAAAAACCACTACACCGAAATTTCGCCCCCAATAAGTCGCATCTGCTATCACCAAAACTTTACACAAATTTAGCCGTTGTGGCACTGGTTTTGGCAGGCTATAAAAGCGTCTAAAAACGGTTCTTGCGCTGACGCCAAGAGTGGTTGCAAGCTGTTTAACCGTGAGCTGTTGCAAGATGAATTTTTCATATGTTTTTTGAGAAAATTCGTATTTTTTTGTGCTGTTTTCTCGTCATTTTTCAGCAAATTTGTGCGAGCGCATGCGTTGCATTTGAGACGTTTTTGTCCTTTGAGTAGAGCCAAATTTAATAAGCGAATTTGCACCGCAAAATTTACAAAATTTTTTTTGCCATAAAAATCCTTTCAAAAGTATATTTTATGGGCATTATAGCGAATTTCCACCGCTACATTTTGGCAATTAAGCCGAAAAATGATAAACTAAAAGTTTTTTAAACTTGAGTTAAAATTCAACAATCAGCTTTGATTTCAGCTGAAAAAACTTTGGTTTTTAGAGGTGCTCTTAAATAGTTTGAGAAGCAATCGGTAACAATATCTATTCCACACAAAACATTGTTACTAGGTGCGTCCAAAAAAGTCAAGAAGTCTATCAAGCGCATCTTTGCTTCGTTTTCCTGCAAATTTTATCAGGTCTTTGCGGAACCTCAAAACATCTGTCAAAAACTCTAACACAGTAACAATCATTACATCTGTAGCATAATCATCATCTTTTTCTAGCACAAATTCAATAAAGTCAAAAATTCTTTTTGGGTCTATTAGAATTTCATCTATCGCAAATGGATTAAATACATTGCCATAAATATTGTGAGAACCAGGCTCTTCTATGTCCCACCATGCCATCTCTTCATCAAATTTCTCTTTTAATTCAGGAAAAAATTCAACTATCAAATCATTTAATTCAGACTGTGTCATCTTTTACCATCCTGTGAATTTTTTAGGTCTCGCAAAAGCTTATTTGCAAGCTCTAAGTCACGTTCATTTAGATTCTGTCGTTTTATGATGTTTTCTAAATTTCGAATCCTCTCTTCAACTTTTATGATATGCGACCTACCTCCAACAAGCTTGCCAGTTTCTAGCTCATATCTTAAAGAATCCGCACTTCCACCATCACCAATATTTGCACCAGGTCTATACAACTGATTTATCAAATTTTTTAACTGCTGGTTTTCAGCTTGATTTAACAACTCATCTCTCTTAAGTGTGCTAATCCACTGCTTTTCGTCAGCTAACGCCACACGCCCATCCGATGTTGCTACAAAGTCGGCTTTGTTGTCGTTGGATAAAGTATTTAGGTTTTTATCAACTAATTTATCTAAACCATCATCACTGCCACCTTTATACTCTATTTGTCTACTAGGCGGAATGGTTTTATCCTCCAACAACCCAGCAACTTGGTTTTTGTTTTCAAGTAGCTTTGTTTCAGTGCTCACATCATCAGCGTTTTTTGCTACTTCACCCAGCACTTGTTTTTCTTTCGCTGCGTATTGTTTAAAATTCGAACTCTCTCTAGCGTTTTTGCTTTAAGCGATGTTATCAAGAACTCTGCTTTTTATCGCTTCGTTTTGTGCTGTTTTAGTGCTAGCTTTGGTTATATCGTCAGCACCAGCCGCACCTAAACGAGCCATGCCCGCGTTTGTAGCCAAATTTGTATGACACTGTTAATACCAAAATCTTAAAAGCTCACGCCTCCATCTTGAATACATATATCGCATTTTGTGCCATCAAAAAACTCTAAAAACATTGTCTTGTTATCATTGCTAAAACCACTGATAATCTCACCAAAACTTGCACGCCACGCCTCTACACCAGCCACAAAACAAAATACTTCTAACTCGCAAACCACACATAGCTTTTCGCCAACCAAAACAATCTCATAAAACGGCGAAAAAAGCTCCTCTTTTACTAGAGGCTTATCCAATAAGATACTGACACAGACAAAACTAGCACCAGCCCCAATAAATAAAAGACCATGCTTTTCGTCAAAACAAATTTGGGCTTTCGTGCCAAAACAATAATAAGCCACGCCAAAGACTTTGTCATCGCATCTAACTGATAGATATGAATTATGCATCTCTTCGCATATGACGATATTTTCGTTGTTTACGACTTCTTGCAAAGAGGTAAAATTTGAGTAAAATGTAATTATAAACACGCTATTTTCCGCCTTTTATAATGATGGTAATCAATCTCGCACCCTCCCAAACACTTTCTACTTTGACACCGCCCATCGGACCAGCTAAAAAACTCTCCCTAGTAGTGCTGACGTATTGAAAAGTTGGTTTATTTGGTAACTCTTTTGCTACATATGTTCTAGTTTCTGTTTTTATGATATTACTATTATCTTTTAAAACAGAATTTAAATGATTTTCCAGATAAGACCTTCCGACAGAGTCGTCGTTAATTCCAATATTTCTTAATTCCATTTTCATTCCTTTCGATCTATCTATGTTATGTTTATCTCCAGTCGCCTTACCAAAAACGTAATCTAATTTGTTACCAAGTTGTGCTTTACCGTTTGTGCTTTTTACAACTACGTTTCCACCTACATTTGCAACCTTGCTTGTGGAGGTTGTCGTTTTTGTAGCAGTTGTAAAAGCTCCCTTAAAAGGCAATGCC
>DCIZ01000103.1:0-2798 GCA_002317305.1 Campylobacter sp. UBA1713 | reverse complement strand
AACTGCTCGTCTGTTGCGGTGAAAAGCTGCTGGTTGCTATACATTAAACTCGGCAAACACGGCAAAACGCTAAGCGAGCAGTCGTTAAATTCTAGCCCTTGCGAATTTGCTAAAATGAGCTCTTTTGCTAACGCAAATTCATCTTTTGTAAAGCCGTTTGCGTTAAAGGTTTCTACATCAAAAAACTCCTCTGTTTGCAAAGCAGAGTCTCTGTCTACGAGTGCTTTTGCGCTTTTTATGAGAAGTGTGCGAATTTCACGTGTTGTGTAGGTTTTGTTTGTGGTGGCTTCTAACTGGGCTTTTAGTTTGCCTTCGTTTGCCTCTAGCCACTCCACTTCGTCTTGGTGAAGCTGGCGGTTTTGCTTTTCGGCGGTGGTGGCGGTTTGTAGCCCCGTGAGTGATCCTAAATTCGCCGTTTGGGTTTGGGTTTCTAGGTCTTTGTTTGACGTGGCAAGAAGTCTGCTTTACAAAAAGTCAAATTTAAAAACGCCGAATTTACCAAAGTCAAATCTCCGTTTTCTGCTCTCCGCTGTCTATTTTTATGTTATCTACCTACCAAAAATCTCGCTGTGGCTACCGAGCCTAATGCACGTGAGAATGAGCATTTCGCGTTCTTTTTTGTATACTAAAAGCAAGTCTGGTCTGACGTGGCACTCACGAAGTCCCGCAAATTTACCGCTCAAAGCGTGGTCTTTAAACTTTGCTTCAAGCGTCTCGTCATTTGCCAGTCTATTCACCACCGACATCGCTTCATTCACGAGCAAAGTTTGGTGTTTTAGCCGTTTTAGGTCTCTCTTAAATTCGCTAGAAAGGTAAATTTCTCTACTCATTTAGTGCGTCCTCAAACGCCTCTTTTGCGCTTTTGTAGCCTTTGTAGGCTTGTGGGTTTGAGGCGATTCTTTCGCTCTCTTGCATCGCTAGCAAAGTTCTTTTTAGTGCTTCGTTTTTTGCTGTGTGTTTTGGTTTTACTGTGAGTTTTTTCACACTTTGAAATGTCTTATCAAATTTTTGTGCTTTGTTTTTTAGTCGTAAAACTAGCTGCATCTTGTGCTCCTTTTTTGTGTTTGTTTTAAATTTGCATTTTAGCTAAATTTGGGTTAAATGTGGTTGAAAAGTGTTTTATGTAACATTTAAAACACTCTCCAAATCTGCATTTTTAAAAAACTTAATGTCTTTGAATTTGTAAAAAATAGTTCTGCTACACGTTCTTTACATATTTTCTATAGCATCCATTACTCTATCTTCTAAATAGTCAATGAAAGAGTTGTATGCTTCATCTACCTCCTTTGCATTCAAAGACCACATAACTACTTTACCAAACGTCGAATCAAGACAATAAATCCATTCATCACAATTTTCTATTACTATATAATTTATTGGCAAACCAAAAGCCCTATATTTTATTGTTTCATCTTTAAATATTAGCCTTTCATCATTCGCCACACCCAAAGTTTCGATTCCGTCTAGCCCGCCATGTCCGAATGATTTCAGAAACCATACATACTCTATAGGTAATTTAACGCCTAGCTCCTCTTCTGCCGAAGTTAATGTGTTATCTCCAACATATGCATATGTAAAATCTCCTCTATTTTCATACTTTCTGATTAACTCAATAACATCTGAATACATTCTAATCTCCTATAATTTATCCCGCTCTCCATTTCCAATAATAACGCCTGAAATTATTATACTGCTTATTTAATATAGGATTATTTCTAAAACTAGCCCCATCTTCAATAAGCCCATGTAGTTGCAAATAATATTTCTGATGCATAATTTCTCCTATCTCAACCATCGGACCTGCTTCTTTTTGTAAGATACGATGTAGTTGAATAGGATTTCCATCGCTACCAATCGGAGGTTTACCTGCATACATTCTTTCCAAATTTGTCATTCCTGTAGTTGTATCAAAATAGTTAATATCAATATCACTTCTTTGATATACCCTTCTACTTACGTCTCTAATTTCTCCACCAACCTTTACACTGCCAGTATATTCCACAGGCGTGTATAATCCCATAGAATATCCACTCACACTATCATCGGCAAATTTAACCGCCGATTTTGCGCTGTTTATAACAGTATTGCCAGTCGAGCTAGTAACGCTACTCCCGCCAAACGCCTCCTCAAACGTCCTTGCCTTGCTTTTTAGCGCTACCTCAAAGTCGCTTGCTACTGGTGTTTTTGGCGTTAGCGTGGCTGGCGTAACGGCTGGCGTTGGCGTTTTTGGCGACTGTGTTTTTGCCGTTGTTGTTGTCGCTGTTACCGTTGGTGTAGCTGTTTTTGCTGTTGTTGTTTGCGCTATTTGTGTTGTTACCGTTGGCGTTTCGGTTTTTGGCGTAACACTTGCAGGTGTTGCTAGCGTTGACGACTGCGTTTTTGCTGCCGTTGTTGTTTGTGCTGTTTTTGTTTTTGGCGACTGCGTTTTTGGCGTTGTTGTTGTAGCTGTTACCGTTGGTGTAGCCGTTTTTGCTGTTGTTGTGCTAGCACCGCCAAAACTACCACTTCCGCCACTCGCTTCGTCAGCTACTTTGACTGCTGCGTTTGTGCTAGCGGTAGAAACACTGCCCACACTGCCACCACCACTTCCACCGCTAGCCACGCCGTCTGTTTTACTAGCCGTTTTTGCCACACTCGCCGCATCGTCAGCTGTTTTCGCCGCCGTTTTCGCCGCGTTTTCCGCACCATCTTTCGCACTCTCTTTTGCCAGCTTTTCGCCTACACCGCTAGCCACGTCGTCTGTTTTGCTAGCCGTTTTTACCACACCAGCCACATCGTCAAATTTGTTTGCCACTTTT
>DCIZ01000008.1:4882-7673 GCA_002317305.1 Campylobacter sp. UBA1713 | reverse complement strand
TTTTCGATAAATCTCAAAGAAAAACGGTAGCAGGACAGGACGGGCGGGGGCAAGCGCCCCTGCATTCAGAAAACGGAAAACGGAAAACGGAATTTGTGAAAATTTGCTTTTTCGTGAATTTAACCTTTTACTCGCTCAAATTTCAAGGGATTCTTCGGTCGGCTACGCCTCCTCAGAATGACGGCGGTCTGTTTTTGCTTTTTTTGATAATCGCAAATTCTGCTCCGTTTTCTGTTTTCCGCATTCTGTTTTCTGGTAGGTAAAAAGCTAACGCTTTTTTAAGTCCCGCTACCGTTTTTCTTTTCGATAAATCTCAAAGAAAAACGGTAGCAGGACAGGACGGACGGGGGCAAGCCCCTGCGACCCCATGAATCGCTCCGCTCGCAAATTATGCATTCCGAACGCATTACGCATTCTGCATTCTGAACACATGCCACAGCTCCTACCTAAAAAAATCCAAAGAAATTTTGTCGCCGTCCACGTCTGTTACCACCACATCCACGCGGTCGCCCTCGTTTAGCCTAACGCGTCTTAACTTTGAGATGTGCAAAAGTCCGTCTGTTTTGCCAGTTAAATTTATAAACGCGCCGAATTTTGTCAAGCTTTTTACCACGCCGTTGTAGCACTCGCCCACTCTTACCACTATCTTTGGCTCACGCTCAAAACCTCGCTCACCTCTCTCGCCACGCTCACCACGCTCGAATCCGCCACGCTCACCTCGCTCACCACGTCCGCCACGAAAGCCCCTAGAAGAGCCCGCCGCCTCTAGCACCGCCGCCTTTGCTTCGTCTACTCTTTTTACGCTAGAACCGATGATCTTCACGTTGCCATTTTCGCGGTCTATGTCTATGGTTACGCCAAATTTTTCTATTATCTCACGGATGGTTTTGCCGCCTTGTCCTATGATGTCTGGAATTTTTGAAACCTCCACGCCAAACACATCTATCTTTGGCAAATTCTCTTCGTTTACCACGATTCTAGAATCAGCCTCTTCCATGAGCGACAAAATGTGCTCACGCCCCTCTTTTGCCTGCGCCAAAGCCTCCGCCAAAACCTCCGTGCTAATGCCGCCTAGCTTTATGTCCATCTGCAAAGCCGTGATGCCCTCTCTACTGCCTGCCACCTTAAAGTCCATGTCGCCATCGTGGTCTTCAAGCCCCATGATGTCTGTTAAAACGGCGTGTTTTTCGCCCTCAAAGATGAGCCCCATCGCCACGCCCGCTACTAGCTTTCGTGTAGCCACGCCAGCAGCCCGAAGTGCTAAACTACCACCACAAACGCTCGCCATCGAGCTAGACCCGTTACTCTCTAAAATTTCGCTCACCACACGCGTTACAAAAACATACTCATGCGGAAGGCTTGGTGCTATGGCACGTTTGGCGAGGTTGCCGTGTCCTAGCTCACGCCTGCCTGGTGCTTTTATCATGCTCGCTTCACCTACGCTAAAACCAGGAAAGTTGTAGTTAAACATGAATCTCTCCGCCACGCCACTACTCTCTGTTAGGACATCGTAAATTTGCGCGTCCGTGTCGCCGCCGAGTGTCGCTACCACGAGCGCTTGCGTCTGCCCACGCGTAAAGAGACAGCTGCCGTGAGCGTTTGGAAGTAAATTTGTCTCTATGCGAATTTGGCGAACTTCTCTTGTGTGGCGACCGTCTGCCCTCACACCTTCGTTTACTATCTGACGGCGAATCGTGTCGTGTTTAAATTTCTCAACGGCGTTTAGAATCTCCTCTTCGCTCCAGCCCGCCTCCACACTTCGCTCATCTGCTACCACGCGTGCTACTACTTTACTTAACTCGCTTGCTCGCTCACTCTTTGCCATCTGGTTTATGGCGGCTTTTACATCTGCGGCGTAAAATTCTGCCACAAATTCATATGCGTTTTGGTTTTCCACTTCTGGTTTTAGCGCTAGCTCCACAGCTGGCTTGTCGTGCCCTTTTAGTGCGTTTTCGTAAGCACAGCTTCCTGCCTCGATGGCATTTTTGGCAAATTCGATGGCACGCACCATGCGCTCTTCGCTCATCTCGTTCATGGAATTTTCGTTTGAAAGCGCTCGCATCTCTATCATCAAAAGCTCATCGCCCACGCCTGCTACATAAAGGTCAAGTGTAGAGTCGTTTTTTAGCGTTGAGTTGGTCGGGTTTAGCACAAGCTCGCCGTCCACTTCGCCCACACGCACGCCACAAACCGCGCGCTTTATGGGAATGTCGCTCTGGTAGAGGGCGGCACTTGCAGCGTTTAGCGCTAGCACCTGAAGGTCGGCGTCCGGCTCGCAACTAAGCACAAAAACCGTTATCTGTGTCGGGTAGGTGTAGCCTTTTGGAAATAGCGGACGGAGGCTTCTGTCTACGATGCGAGAGGTAAGCGTCTCAAAGTCGCCCGGCTTTGTCTCACGCTTTACATAACCGCCCGGAATTCGCCCTACGGCATACTGCTTTTCTATGTATTGGACGGTGAGTGGCAAAAAGTCGCCTTCGCTCGCTGTCTCGTCTCTGGCAACAGTAGCCAAAAGGACGTTTTTGCCTACACTCATCAAAACGCCACCAGCAGCTTGTGCGGCAATGTTGCCAAAGCGAAATTCGCTTGGCAGGTTGTTTACATCAACTTTTACAGTCATATTTTTTCCTTTTTTTATAGTTTTGTAAATTTTTAATGTGTCTGCTATAAATGCAGATTTTTGAGAATCTCACATTGCGAGGGTGTAAATTTGTCAAATTCGAAAAAGCCCGAACAACAGCCGTCATTCTGAGGGAGGCTTTTGCCGACCGAAGAATCCCCCGCCTTTTGA
>DCIZ01000008.1:0-4811 GCA_002317305.1 Campylobacter sp. UBA1713 | reverse complement strand
TTAAATTCACGAAAAAGCAAATTTCAAAGATTCTACTCGCTAAAAAGGCAGGGGATTCTTCGGTCGCTATCGCTCCCTTGCGAATGACGGCGGTAACGGAAAACAGAGTGCGGAGAACAGAAAACTGAATTTGTGAAAATTCGCTTTTTCGTGAATTTGTTTGTCGATTCTAGCGAATCTCAAATTTCCGCACTCCGTTTTCCGAACGCACTCCGCATTTACACCAAAATATCTCTATTTTCCTCCAAAAACGACAAAATCTCCTCTTCGCTTAAACTCTCAAATTCGCAAAAGCAGTCAGGAACGTCTACAAAATTTTCGTCATAACGCACCACAAAACTCCTGTCATAAAAGCCCAAAAGCTCCTCTTTTAGCTCCAAAGGCGCTGCAAAAGCCGCTAGGTAAATTTTGCCGCAGTCAAGCTTTCGTAGAGAGGTCGCCAAAAGCGAAGACATTAGCCCGCTTTCAACACCAAAATCCACCACAAGAATGTTTTTTTGTGCCAAATTCTCCAAAATCTTGCCTTTTTTAAATTTATAAATTTTATGCAAAACCGCATCTTCGTAAATTTCTTTTATCTGCCCAGCCAGCCTACTTTCAGCCAGCCCAAAGAGCTCCAAAAGCCGCTCGTTTAACACAAACTCCTCCGTCTCGCCCACGATGCCTATCTCACACTCTTCGTTTTTTGGTGCATAAATTTTTTTGCTTAAAAAAAGCTCCACTTTTAAATTTAGCTCTCGTGCCATCTCAAACGCCACTTTCACCGCCTGCAAATTTGAACAAACGACCAAAAATTCACCCTCGACTAGTTCGTTTTTTGGTAAAATGTCCAAAATAACCCCGCCAACTTCGCTAGTTTTCATTGTATTTGTGCTCCACGTCATATCGGTAGCCGACCTGTCCGACTGGAAAGATGCGGAAAAAGAGGTAAAATTCCTCCTCTCTGTTTGGGCGAATGCCTGTTTTTGTTGAACGTGGCTGAACGTCCTCTTTGTATGTGAGCCCCACTTGCCAGCAGCCAAATTTCGCCACGCCACCCAAACGCCAGCTCTTTTTGTAGCTCCTGTAAAGGTCATAGTCTAGCCCGCCAGAAAGCTCATAACGCTTGCCAAACTTCACGCCCAAATTTGACGTAAGGTAGTGCTCGGGCGTGTAGTCGCCATCTTCGCTTTTGTAGGTCTGTGTAACGGCAAAATTTAGGTATGGGTTTGAAAACGAGATGCCATTTTGCATCGCCTCTATCTGTTTGTTGTAAAACGAGTATTCGACTGAATTTTTTAGTGTAACAGGTCCTAAAAAAATTTGCAATTTGCTCTTTGTGTTGTCAAGTCGCTTGTCGTCAAGGTTATAGCCTTGTTCAAAATAGTGCCTTAAAACTTTCTTTCCGCTAGGCGTATAAAACTGGTTTAGCATCGAAAATGCGGCGTTTTGCGTGGTAAATTTGCGTTCAAGCCCTTTTATGTAGTTCTCCTCCCAAAAGCGCGCCGGCGTGTAGTTTGTCCCGCTAAGTGCGTAGTTTTTTAGAAGCTTTTCGCTTATCTCACCTCTTTTGAAGCCCGGTGCTATGTAGCTAGCTTTTAAGTCTATGGTGTGAAAAAACGAGTCAAACTTTTTAGCTAGGTTGCTTTGCAACGTTACTTCGGTGTATTGACGTAGGTAGTTTTCTCTGTTGTTTGGGACTAGCTCGTTTCTGCCGACTAGGTCAAATTTGTTTTCGTAGTCGACGCGTGCGGCGTAAAAGCGCTCGCCCAAACGCAAATTTGCCCAGTCGCCAAACGAAAAGTCTAGCTGTGCGGGTAGGTCAAATTCGTAGTGTCTAGCACTAACGCCCACGCCGCGCTCGTAGTTGTGTGCCTTTGCATCAGCTGAGTAGCTAAGTGCGTCTACAAGTAGCGACTTTGCAAATTTGTGGTAGTGTGCTGTGGGAAGCTCCTGAACCATCTCTTTGTTGCCGTAGACGCTCGAAATTTGCTTGTCCGTGTCTATGTAGTAGCGCGCGTAAATGCCAAGATAGTTCTCTTTTCCGCCCAAAAAGTAGTTAAGCCGCGAGGCGATGATGCTGTCATAGTCGTTTTTGTAGCCCTTTGTGTTTAGGTATTCGACATCGTTTAGCCACATGCCTTTTATGTAAAGTCCCTCTTGTGCGTTTAGCCAATAGCTAAAAATTTTGTCGCGTGAGTAGTGAAGCTCCACGCCTTTGTGATACTGGTTTGCCAGCTCGTGAGAGAGTTGGTAGTGGAGTTTCTCTTTGAAAACGCCAAAGCGAATCGAGCCTTGTGAAGTAGGCGAATCTGCCCAGCGAAACGTGAGCGCGCCACCATAACCTCGTCTATTTCGAAGCTGCGGGTCTAGCTGAACGTCCCACCAATCTTGCATCGCGATGTAAAAAGGCGTGGTGAGTCGCAAACCTTCACGTTTGTTGTAGCTCACTTCTGGGTAGAGGAATCCCGTCTGTCTGTTGTTGTTGGTCGGAAAACCAAAGTAAGGAAAGTAAAAAATGGGCACCTTTTTTACATAAAAGACAGGATTAAAGAGGTGCAAAAACTGCTTTTGCGTGTTGTGCTCGGCTGACGAAAAGCCGATGCTCCAGTCAGGACTCTTTGTCTCACAAGTGGAGATGAGTGCGTTTTTGGCGACTGTAATGTTGTTTTGCGAGCAAAGCTCTTGGGCGTTTAGCCAAATTTCACTCGCACTGTCATACATAAAAACGCTTGTTGCGTTTAGCTGCGAAGTGGCGGTGTCTACGCGCACTTTTTCTGCTACGCCTATGCTGTTGTCGCGTGAGAATTTTACGTTGCCGTCCAAATTTAAGATGGATGTGTTTTTGTTAAAATGTGCTTTGTCGGCGCTGACTGAGTAGCTAGGCGAGTAGAGGACGTTTTGTGACTCGCCTACCACTTCGTCGCCCACGCCGACTACTTGTTTTGTTAAAAATTCCGCTCGCTCGCCAAACGAAACGATGGGTGAGATGGCGGCTGCTATACATATGAGTAGATGACTATTGCGCATGGAGAACCACCGTGTTTGCAAGATAGTCGTGCCACGCGCGGCGACTTTTGTTTGTGAGAATCCATATGCAACCTATGTAAAAAAGGTTAAAGCTCACCAGTCGCACCAAAGCGCGCAAAAGCGACTGCCAAAGGCGTGGTTTGACTAGCGTATCTTTGTCTAAACAGACGATTTTGGTAATGATCTTGCCCGGCGTGGCACTACAATACCAAACGAAAAATGTTTGGTAAAAAAGGTCAAGCAAGATGAGAACGGGTGCAAAGTGAGATATGATGATGACGATACTCCTAACATCTGTAATGTCAAGAAAGTTGTCCCAATACAACATAAGCGAGAAGAATCCTAGAACAACGGAGTCTATGATGGCAGCGAACAATCTTCTAAAAACACCTGCAACTATCATTTTTTGCTCCAATTACTCTTTTTTTTAAATTTATTTTTTTAATTTTTTACTTTTTTGATGATGCAACTAAATGAAGCATCAACTAACAGCAAGCACTTCTAAAAATATATCAAAATTCAAACAAAATATCTGAAAAAGTCAAAAAACTAAATTTGACAAATTCAAAAAACCCAAGTAGCCGTTGCGTAGAAAGTAGCCCTTAAAAAAAAGAAGCTAACCTTGCAGATAGACCCAGTTTTAGGTCGCAACTTCTCACTTCGTTGGAAGCTCAAGCAAAGCCACGTCACACCACCAGCATACATCTCCGCTAAAAATACTATGTTCGGGCACTGAAAAAACGCTCTCGAACTACCCAGGCAAAAATTTTCGCTTTCACGAAAAATAAAAAAATTCATAGCGACTCTAAAAATCCCTTTAGCTTTTTAAAATCACCACTTAAAACGCTTTTTTTTTGCCAATATTTTACAACAGCTAAACATAGGTAAAAGAGGCAAAAAACTCGCAAAAAACTACATCTGTGGCACAAAGCCTACTTGTCTAGTTTCGACCTCTAGTGAAACGCCACCAGAATCTTTCTCAAAAACGTGGTATCTAACAAGCGAACTAGCTCTCTTCTCACCAAGAATTCCAGTAGCTTTTGCCTCGCAAATAGTCCTAACCGCGTCCACAGTCTCATCTTTTTTGATGATCTTTGTCTTTGAAAATTCGATTTTCAATGCGTTAATGGTGTTTCTAGGAATGCCATTGTCTTTTTCTAAGAAACCATTTCCTCTAGTGTAAACATTTCTAACGGCGTTTAAAACATTTTCGTTGTTACAAATGGTCTTTTTCTCGCCACAACCTACAAAACCGAGCGCGATAGCACCTGTTAAAACTAGTAAAAAAACTCTCTTCATTCAAAATCCTTTTTTTTAATTGAAATTACGCGGAACAAAATCCGTCTTTTTGCTTAAAATATTGACATGCAAACCGCCGTCCTTGCCCTCCCAAATGGTGTAAGGGACAAAAGCACTCGCCTTTCTCGTATCTACCGCACCCGTAAAAAGCGCATCGCAGTAGGTTTTTACCCCTTGTGCACTCTCAACTCGTTTCAAAACTCTAAACTGACTCATCGTTATGTTTATGTTGTCTATCGTTTTTTGTCTAACTTTGAGCGATTTTAGATATTTTGTTTTGTAAACATCTACTAGCGTTCTTAAAAATTTCTCCCCGTCGCAAGGGCTCACGCTCGCCTGCTTCTCTACACTCTGACAACCAGTGTAAAAAAAGGCAAAAAACGTTACTAAAATAAAAAAAATTCTCTTCATCTCGCCACCTTTTCGTGATAAGTGCTGATTATATCTAAAAAAACTTTATATAATTTTAAGAGCATCTCTAAAGGGCACCTCTAAAAAACCAT